>JAISOO010000140.1 GCA_031275595.1 Spirochaetaceae bacterium
TCTTGGGGCCATACCCCGGTCCGAAGATCGGTTTTACAACTTTTTCCGTGGTAGTGAATTTAACCGAGGCAAGCTCGAACCAAAGGTTCGATGGGGTATGGACCCCCGCCTTCCAATCAGAAAACAAAAACAGCGCCTTCTGCTCTTCCACCCTTCCCGCCACGCGGGACAGGTCTTCCAGGAGGGACCTCAGGGCGTCAAATTGCCATTCCATCAGGGACTTGCCCGCGCCAAGTTCTTTGAGCCAGTTTTTGAAATCTTCATGAATGCCTTCCAAAAGGTCCACATAGACTTCAAGCGGCTGAGTAAGCGGATCAAAAACAATTTGTGTTTTCATAACAAAACTCCAAAAGGAGAAAATTTGGAGTACCTTTCCATGGGTAAAAAGGGAAGCCTGAAAAATTCAGGATGAACGCATGGGGCGTTCCAGCTTCTAAGGGCTAAAAACCCTTTAGTCTATGGTAGCATGGCAGGAGGAAGCTGTCAATAGGTTAGGTTAAAAAGGTTAGGTTAAAAAAATAGGGCTAATTCCCGCAACAACCGGAACATCCGGTCTGCGCGAGTAGTAGCACCGAAGGCTCTCTCTATATATAATAGAAGCAATTTTACCGGCGGGGCCGGATTTAGCGTCGGGGAGTGTCTCATGGTACAGGTGATTGATAAGGGAATATACCTCTTTAATGGCAGGGAAATTGTGGAAGATGGCCCGGAAAATTGGGGAGCCTTGAAAACCCGTGCGCCCCAGGGGAAGGCCCTGCGCCGGGGTACCATGGCCTACCGGATCCTGGCAGCCCATCATACAGATCCCGCCGGCGGGGACTCTGCCGGGGGCGGCCCTGTCCCCCAGGGGCTTCCGTCTCCGGAGGGGGGGCAGCTCCATCTGCGCTTCGACGCCATGGCTTCCCATGATATTACCTTTGTCAACATCGTACAGACCGCCAAGGTGAGCGGCCTGGAAAAATTCCCCATCCCCTATATTCTGACCAACTGCCATAACTCCCTCTGCGCCGTGGGGGGAACCATCAACGAGGACGACCACCTCTTTGGGCTGAGCGCGGCGCAAAAGTACGGCGGCATCTACGTCCCCCCCCATCTTGCGGTGATCCACTCGTATATCCGCGAGACCCAGGCGGGCTGCGGCAAGCTGATCCTGGGGAGCGACAGTCATACCCGTTACGGGGCCCTGGGAACCATGGGGGTCGGCGAAGGCGGGGGAGAGCTGGTAAAGCAGCTTCTCCGTCAGACCTATGACATGGCCTATCCGCGGGTTGTGGCGGTGTACCTTACGGGGAAGCCCCCCGCGGGGGTGGGCCCCCAGGATGTCGCATTGGGGATCATCGGGGCGGTCTTTAAAAACGGGTTCGTCAAGAATGCGGTGCTGGAGTTTCTTGGGGATGGCATTGGGGTCCTTCCGGTGGAGTACCGTTCCGGGATTGATGTGATGACCACCGAAACTACCTGCTGGTCTTCTATCTGGGAAACCGATGGGATGATCCGGGATTACCTGGAACTGCATGGCCGGGGCGGGGACTATACAAAGCTGGCTCCCGCAGAAGCCGCCTATTACGACGGCCTTATCCGGGTGGACCTTTCCGCGGTAAAACCCATGATCGCCCTGCCCTTCCATCCCAGCAATGTATACGAGATAGGGACCTTGAAGGATAATCTGGGGGATATTCTGCGCCAAACAGAGCTGAGCGCCGCAGAGCTTATAGAGAATCCCCGGATAAAGCTTAACCTGACGGATAAGATAGCGGGGCCGGGCCGGCTCCGGGTGGATCAGGGGATTATCGCCGGCTGTGCCGGGGGCACCTTTGACAATATCATGGCCGCCGGGGCCATCCTGGACAGCCCAAATGCCGAAGGAGCTTCCCCCAAAGGCCGCGGAAGCCCTGGGGGGAACGAAGGCTTCTCCCTGTCGATATATCCCGGCAGCCAGCCGGTCATGCTGGAATTAGCCAAAAACGGGGCCCTGGGCCGCCTTATCGCCGCGGGGGCTATCATCCGTACCGCCTTTTGTGGTCCCTGTTTTGGCGCCGGGGATGTGCCCGCCAATAACAGCCTTTCCATCCGCCACACGACCCGGAACTTCCCCAACCGGGAGGGCTCCAAACCCATGAACGGCCAAATCTCCTCTGTCTGTCTTATGGACGCCCGGAGCATCGCCGCCACGGCCCGTAATGGCGGATACCTCACTTCTGCCCTGGGGATTGAAGAGGCGATCCCTGCGTATCACTACGACGACAGCCCTTACCGGACCCGGGTGTATAACGGCCTTGGACAGCCCCGGAAAGAAGCGGAGCTGCGGTACGGGCCCAATATTACCGACTGGCCTTCCATGGAAGCCCTGGGAGAAAACCTGCTTTTAAGGATCGTCTCTTTTATTACCGATCCGGTGACCACCACCGACGAGATCATTCCCTCGGGGGAAACTTCTTCCTTTAGGTCCAACCCCATAGGGTTGGCGGAGTTTACCCTCTCCCGGAAGGACCCGGCCTATGTGGGTCAGGCTAAGGCGGTACAGGGTGCGGCAAAAGCAGTCCGGGAAGCCGGGGCCGGTGCGGCCGGCCAAAGCGGTCCGGGAGGAGCCGGCCAGCCCGGCGGTCCGGAGGGGGCCGGTCCGGAGGCGGTCCTAAGGGAGCTTGCCGGGGTACTCGAAAAGATCCGCACCCTCCGGGGCTTTGAGGCCCTGGCGTACGGGGACCTCCAAATCGCCTCCGCCATCTTTGCGGTAAAGCCCGGGGATGGCAGCGCCCGGGAGCAGGCCGCAAGCTGTCAACGGGTCCTGGGAGGAGCCGCAAATTTCGCCCGTGAATATGCCACCAAGCGGTACCGCAGCAATCTTATCAACTGGGGCATTATCCCCTTTATTGTTGAAGGGAATCCGCCCTTTGCCAGGGGGGACTATGTGTTTATTCCCCATGTCAGGAACATCTGCGAAGAAAATCCTCTTCCCCTTAGGGCCTATGTTATCGGCGATGGGGGGGTATCGCCCATGGAACTCAAGGCCCCGGAGCTTAACCCCATGGAACGGGAAATTATCCGGGCCGGATGTTTGATCAATTACAACCGCCGGTTGCTGCAAAACCGGGGGAAATGAGGAGTATTGATAGTAGCCGGAGCAATTATGGTAATAATATAGCTTCAACAGCGGAACGATGCTTCGGCGCTAAAGCGCCTCGGGCTACGGTTTGCACGAACTTTTACTTTGATAACCTTAATGACTTGACAAGCTCATACAAACATTGTATATTCCAAGGCAAGGAGTTTTTATGGCAGTTTCAACGGTAAATATATCTTTTCAAGAAGATTTATTGGAGCAAATTGATAGAATTGCCCAAAATGAGGCTAGAACCCGGTCTGAATTAATCAGGGAGGCGGCAAGAATATATATAGAAAGAAAAAAGAAATGGGAAAGCATATTTTCCTATGGGGAAAGTTTATCATCAAAATATAAATTTACTGAAGATGATGTTAATGATGAAATAGAAAAATACCGGAAAGATAAATGAAAATAGTATTGGATGCCAATGTATTTATATCTTCATTTTTCTGGGGTGGTAATCCAAGGATTGTTTTAAAACGGGTTATAGCCGGAATAGATGAATTATTTGTAACCAAAGAAATTTTGGATGAAATTTATGATGTAATAAGGCGGCCAAAATTTCATGCAGATGAAGATAAAATAGATTATTTCATAAATTCCATTGAAGAGATTGCTAATAAAATTGTTCCGAAGAGACAAATTAAAAATGGAAGCAGAGACAAAACAGATAACAAATATATAGAATGTGGAATAACCGCTAATGTGGATTACATAATATCCGGAGACATACACTTATTAGAATTAAAAAAATATGGGAAAATAAAAATCATAACAGCAAGAAATTATTTAGAGATAATGAAATAGCGCAATCCGCATATAGCGAGATTGAATATTCAAAAGGAGAACAAACATGGAATACATTCATAAAATAAAATCGCCGGTTGGAATGCTTACCGTATCAAGTGATGGTAAGAACCTCTCCGGGCTGTGGATTGAGGGACAAAAGTATTTTGCCGGAACATTGGGAAAAGATGTTCCGGAGCAAAATCTGCCCGTGTTTGAAAATGTTCAAAAGTGGCTCGATATATATTTCTCCGGGAAGGAACCTGATTTTATGCCCCCCCTTATGCCCGGGGGGAGTCCTTTTCAGAAATCAATATGGAATGTCCTTTGTAAAATACCTTATGGAAAAACAACGACCTATGGAGAGATTGCAAAACAGTTTGAATTGGAAAATAAAGGTAAGCCCACGTCCGCACGGGCAGTCGGTAGTGCCGTAGGCCACAATCCTATTTCTATTTTAATTCCCTGCCACCGCGTGATAGGAAAAAATGGCGGCCTTACAGGATACGCAGGCGGCATTGACGTAAAACTTAGACTCTTACAACTGGAAGGTATTGAGATATGAAGCTATATTGGTTTAAAATAAGTTGCGATAAATATATATAATGATGGATATAGAAAAAGAACATTCGAATACTCAGCCCCCAAAAAAGCCCCATTTTTCCCCTTATTTGTTTTGGGATATAAAAAGAAGGGGGTTTGATTTTGATAAAAACCGGCTTTTGATGATAGAGAGGGTATGTTCCCGTGGTTTGGAAAAAGACTGGCGGGAGATGCTGAAATATTATGGCTGGGAAACTGTTAAGCAGGAAGTGGTACGCATTGGATGGCTCGACGGGAGAACACTTAGTTTTTTAAGTTGTATATTTGATATACCTAAGGAGCGGTTTAAATGTTACAAAAACAAGCGGTCTCGAAAAAATTATTGGGACTCGTAGAAAAACTTC
>JAISOO010000068.1 GCA_031275595.1 Spirochaetaceae bacterium
GGAACAGGTTCCCTCCAACCGGGGCTATCCCGGGGACCTCTACAGCCAGCTTGCAAGCCGCTACGAAAAGGCGGTGGACTTCGATACCGCGGGTTCCATCACCATCCTGGGGGTTACCACCATGCCCGGGGACGACGTAACCCACCCGGTGCCGGACAATCCGGGGTACATCACCGAGGGGCAGTATTATCTTAAAAACGGCCGGATTGAGCCCTTCGGTTCCCTCTCCCGGCTCAAACAGCAGGTAAACGGCAAGACCAGACCCGACCACCGGGCCCTCATGGACGGCATGATCAAGCTCTATTCGGCTTATAAGGACACGCTGGAAAAGAAATCCATGGGCTTTATCATGACCGCCTGGGACGGCAAACTCCTTAAATATGGTGAAACCTTTGAAAGAGAAATGATGGACCTTTCAGTCAATATACCCCTGGAACGGGCCCTGGACCTGGGCTGGGAGATACTGTCCGGCTGTTTCAGCCCCGAGGAAACGGGCCTGCGGACCGAATTGATCGATAAATTTTGGCCTAAAAAGGGTTAAGGGGAAACAGGGGGGATGGGAAATTTTCCCGCTCCCCGCTAACAAGGTGAAGTATGGCGAAAATAAAGCTGACCAAAAACGAACTTAAAAAGCAGAAAGACGCCCTTAAGATGTACCAGCGGTATCTGCCTACGCTGATGTTAAAAAAGCAGCAGCTCCAGGCGGAAATCAGGACCATAGAGATACGCATACGGGAGCTTATGGACGAAAAAGAAAAGATAAACGAATCCTTTAAGTCCTGGATAGCCGTTTTTGGAGAAAAGGGGATTTTTACCGCCGATCTTCTGGTCATCAGAAGCGTCAGGGCCGGGCAGGGAAACATAGCCGGCGTGGCCATACCCCTTTTTGAAGGCGCCGAATTTGAGACCGCCTCTTATGACCTGACCGTCAAACCCCTGTGGCTTGACACGGCTATGGAAAGGATGCGGCAGGTGTTGCTTTTGGATCTGGAGGCCCGGACCCTTGAGGAACAGCGGCGGAGGCTGGATCACGAACTGCGTATAACGACCCAGCGGGTCAATCTTTTTGAAAAGGTCAAAATTCCCGAAACCAGGGGGAATATCAAAAAAATTCAGGTGTATCTGGGCGACCAGCAGACCTCGGCGGTAGTCCGGGGCAAGATAGCCAAACGGGGTCTTGCCGCACTTTCTGAAGGGGGCGCCGGATGACAAACATACCCGGGCGCGGCCGGGGGGCCGCGCGCTTAAATCGAACAGGGAGTGAAATTTCATGATAGTACCGATGAAAAAAGTCTCCCTGGTGGTCATGGACCGGGACCGGGAGCGGTCCCTTGAAGAACTCAGGCGCCTGGGGGTGCTGCACCTTGAAAAGAAATCCGTCCAGTCCGGTGTCCTGGGCAGGCTTCTGGAACGACGGACCCGTATAGAATCCGCCCTGGGCCTGCTCCGGTCGTATCCGGCGCCCAAAAACGCCGCTGCGGTCAAGGGGGAAAAGACAGGTCCCGGCGAAAATACAAAAGATGAATTTTATTCATCTGAGAGCGTAAACGCTCCCGGTTCCCCGGATCTGGTCGAGCAGGTTTTAAGCCTGGGCGAGGAAAAGAAAAACCTCCAGGAACAGACGGTCTTCCAGGGCAAGGAACGGAGCCGTGTTGAGGAATGGGGGGATTTTGACCCCCGGGCCTTTGCCTGTTTTGCCGAAAAGGGCCTGACGCTGATTCCCTATAAACTCTCCTGGAAATCCTACGGGGCCCTTCCTGAAGACTCAAGGGTCATCGTTTTGGGAAAAGACAAGACCGGGGTATTTGTCCTTGCGCTGGATAAAGAACTGGCCGGAGAAAGCCCCTGGGCCCTGCCTGAACGGTCCCTTTCGGCCTGTGACGCCCTTTTGGCGGAGCTCCATGACCGGCTGGCCGGTATAGACCGGCAGCTCCGGACCCTGGCCCTCCGGAGGGACCGTATTGAGGCGGAGCATAAAACCCTGGTAAAGCAGATTGAATTTGAAACCGCCAGGGCGGGTATGGAGACCCTGGGGTCCATAGGGGAGAACACGGAGGATTTTGCCTATTCACAATTTACCGTTTCCTGGATCAGCGGATTTGTTCCCGCCGGGGACCTGGGGATACTCAAACGGGGGGCCGCGGAAAACGGCTGGGCCCTTCTGGCCGGTGATCCCGGCCCCGGTGATAATGTTCCTACCAAGCTCAAAAACAACCGTCTGGTAAGCCTCATCTATCCCCTGACGGATTTTCTGGAAGTAATGCCCGGCTATCATGAAGCGGATATTTCAGGCTGGTTTCTGTTCTTTTTCTGTATTTTCTTCGGCATGATATTCGGCGACGCGGGCTATGGCGCGCTGCTCATCCTTGCCGCGGTGGTTGGCATCCTCAAATCGGCCAAGAAAGGGGTTCCCCCCATCTTAAAGCTCCTCCTGTTGCTGGGGCTTTCAAATTTTACCTGGGGCCTGCTCACCTGTGCCTGGTTCGGCATCAAGACTTCCCTGCTTCCCGATGTTTTGAAAAACATATCGTTACCCCTTATTTCAAGTGCCGTGGCGGACAGGTCCGCCGTGGACCAGGCTATTGTCCGGCAGAATCTGATGATCCTGTGTTTTTCCCTGGCCTTGTTGCAGCTCTCAATCGGGCATATCCTCGCCATCGTCCATACTAAATCCCTGAAAATACTGGGACATATCGGAAACATCGCTATGCTGGGGGGAATGTATTTTGTCATACTTTCGCTTATTGCCAGCAATGAAGCCCGGCAGATACCCCTGTATCCAATCGCGATCTATGTTTTCGCCGGCGGTTTCGTGCTGAATTTTGTGTTCGGCAGTTATGAGGGAAGTATAGGCCGCTCAATTTTGGAAAGCCTCAAGAATATCATTTCGGTGATACTGGGGATTGCCAATGTTTTTTCCGATATTATGTCCTATATCAGGCTTTGGGCGGTGGGCCTGGCGGGGGCGGCGATTGCCGATACGGTGGATACCATGGCGCTTCAGATCGGTGGGATAGCCGGTCCCGTGGTGGTTCGTTTTATTGTGTTCATCCTGGCCGGGGGGCTTTTGATCTTCGGCCACGGATTAAACCTGGTTCTCAATATGCTTTCGGTTCTGGTCCACGGGGTCAGGCTCAATACCCTGGAATTTTCCGGTCATGTGGGGCTTACCTGGGCGGGTACCGCATACAAGCCTTTTGCAAAGCGTACTATTCGCGTTCCCACGAATAGATAAAATTGATAGGAGATACGCCGGTTAATCCCCGGCGGCTTCAAAAATGAGGAGAAAAATATGAATTTAGGATTGATAGGCGCAGGACTGGTGATGGGTCTTTCCGCCGTAGGTTCGGCAATCGGTATCGGTATTGCAGGTCAGGCAGTTATCGGTGCATGGAAAAAAAGTTATATCGCCAACAAGCCCGCGCCTATGACCCTGCTTGCCTTTGGTGGAGCTCCCTTAACCCAGACCTTCTACGGTTATATTTTGGGTTTTCTCTTTATGAAACCCGCGGCCCTGGCGGTGGTGAATGATCCGCAGCGGGGTTCCCTTTTCTTGGGTATCGGTATTGCCTCAGGACTTGCCATAGCCTTTTCCGCCATTGCCCAGGGCAAAGCGGGAGCCGCCGGCGCGGACGCCGCCGGTGAAACCGGTAAGGGGTTTGTCAATTACATGATGATCGTGGGTATCTGCGAAACCGTGGCTATCTTTGCGATGGTGCTTTCCATGATCAGTCTGAGCTTGTAATTTTTTTGAGGCAGAAAAGCACTCTACGGATCGGCGGCTTTGATCATGTCGCACCCGTCCTGATTGGGGGCGATCATCCCGTGGTCATTCAGACCATGTGGAAGGATCGCCTTTCTTTTTCCGATCTTGAGGGGGAGGCCGGCAGAGCCGTGGCCGAGCGGATAGATCGGCTTAAAGCCATGGGCTGCGGGTTGCTCCGTTTTGCGGTTCCCGATATTGAGGCCGCCGAGGTTTTAGGCGCCCTGGCCCGGAAAGTATCCATGCCCCTGGTGGCGGATATTCATTTTGATTATAAAATCGCCCTCCGCTGCCTGGATTATCCCATCGCGAAAATCAGAATTAACCCCGGAAATATCGGCGGCAGCGAAAAGGTAAAAACGGTCCTCGCCAAAGCCACGGACCGGGATATACCCATTCGGATTGGTGTTAACGCCGGCAGCCTTCCCCAGGATCTGCGGGGTTCCGTTGATGAAGGCCGCCTGGATCGGGCGGAGGCGCTGGTGGCGGCGGCGGAGCGGGAATTGGCTATTTTTCGGGAATTTAACTTTAAAAAAGTCCTGGTTTCTCTAAAAGCCTCCACAATTGCCGATACTATAAAAGCGAACCGGATCCTGGCATCCCGGATCGATCTGCCGATCCATATCGGGGTTACCGAAGCGGGGCCCCTCATCGCCGGGGTGGTACGGAACACGGCGGCCCTGGTAACCCTCCTGTCCGAGGGGATAGGTGATACCATCCGGGTTTCCCTGTCCGACTCTGTCGAAAACGAGGTAATCGCCGGCAGGGAAATCCTGGGGGCGGTGGCGGATAGTTTCGGGGATGAGAAAAACCGCCGGGGGGTAGTGATAATTTCCTGTCCCCGCTGCGGCAGGAATAGCTTTGATACCCATAGGTTTACCGAACGGTGGCTTACATGGCTGTATTCCCTGGATAAAAACATCACCGTGGCGATTATGGGTTGTGCGGTAAACGGCCCCGGTGAGGCCCGTCACGCGGACCTGGGCATCACCGGCGCGGGGAATCAGGTGCTGCTTTTCCGGAACGGTAGGGTGATACGGACCATAAACGCCGGGGCCGGAGACCTGGAACTTTTGGCGGACGAAGCCTTTGGGAAAGCCCTGGAGGAACTATAGGGAAGCTCTGAAAATAGAAGTTTATAGAGTTTCTTTGTAGAAACCCGGCAGGGCGGTGAGTCAAAGGTTTGCAATTTTTTTTTTGAAACATAGAATTTAAAAAACGAGGAGCTTTATATGAAAAAAGTTTTGATCTGTGTTTTGCTTTTGTTTCTGACCCTTACTGTGGAAACATTTGCGGATCATCCTGAGGGTATGGGGATCGGTCTTGATTTCCGTTATGGGGTGACCGGCGGTTGGGGGCCCGCGTTGTCCCTTAAACTGCCGTCGGTACCGGTGTATTGGGGTATCGGTTTGGGAATTGATAGGAACTGGTTTGGCCTTAATGTGTCGGGGGACTATTATTTTATCGATAAAACCCTGGCGCCGGAAATTAATCTTGGCTGGTATCTGGGGCTCGGCGGGTATGTCGGCATGTGGATTTGGAAGGATAATTACCACCCCGCCTGGGCCAGGGACGATAACCTTGATATGTCCTTAACCTTGGGCGCCCGGGTGCCCGTCGGCCTTTCCTGGCAGCCCCTGGATTTTCTGGAGGTATTTGTGGATGTAGCCCCCTGTTTGGGCCTTTGGGTAATCCCGCTGCGGTTCCCCGATTGGGACATCAACTTTGATTTAGGCGTCCGTTTCTGGATCTAGCGATTCTTTTGTAGGCCGCTTGTAACGCGGGACGTTCCGGCGGTATTTGGGTTTATAGGGGAAGGTATGGTGAGAAAAAACAGATTTTTTTCCCTTGGTTTTTTTGTTTTTAATGCCATCTTCGCTTTTACCCAGATACCGTCGGAGAAGCCCTACTGGTTTACCCTGGAGCAGGGGAAACTTTTATTTAGAACCGGCCAATACGGGGACGCCCTGCTTGCCTTTGAAGATGCCCGGGATCAGCGGAAGGCCCTGTACACCCAAATGGAGCGTACTTTTATAACCCTCCTGTCGATTCCAGAGGTACGCCGCCTGGGGGATTCCCTGAACCTGGTGGAAACCTACATCAGGGATCAGCGGCAGGAAAGCGCCACGGCGGTTCTGCGGGAGCTTTATTACCGGGTTCCCAAGACATCGCTGGAGGGGTCGGCCAGGGCGGCCCTGGAACAGATAGGGCGCTTAAAAAACTACCCCGAAGCGGAATACTGGATTGGGGAAACTTACCGGGTCGAGGGGGAGCTAGGGATAGCCCTAAAACAATATCAGAAGGCCTATGAACAACGGGAATTTCTTGAAAATTCGGGGTTTGAACGGGAAATTTTATATAGAATCGTTGACGTCCACCGGCTCAGGCAGGAATACCCGGAGATGGAAAAGTGGCTCCTGGAAATTTTGAAACAGGATCCGCTCTGGTCTGACGATTCAGGAATTTTCGCGAAAAACGCCCTGCTCAGAACCGTAGAAAACGACGGGATGAACCGGTTTTTGACCCTCTACCGGCATAATAACGGTTCCGTTGAAAAGGCCCACCGGCTTTTGGGGCTTTACTATTACGCCTCGGGCCGACACAGCCGGGCGATGGAACACCTTTTATACGCCTTCCTCATTCAGAACAGTATCATTATCGAGGAAGTCCTCCGGAATCAATTTGATTTTGTTTTTACCAATTTAGAAAACCTTTGGGATGAAATTGCCCGAAGGCCGGTATTAACCGCCTATGTCGAGGAAGTGGAATATTACAAAACCATGTATTACCTGGGTTCCGCCTTTTACGGCGCCGGAAAACTGAGATCCGCCCGGGAATTTTGGACCTTTTTGTCCCTCCGGAACGGCGGCGGGTTTGCCGCGGGGGAATGGGGAACCCGGGCCCGGGGGCAGCTCCGCAGTCCCTCCATGGACCCGGCAGTAGAATACCCCTAAATTCGGTTTGTTCCGAGGGGTTCCGCCCAAGAACCCGCTTCGCGGGGGAGCCTTGGGACGGAACCGGGGGTATGAACCCTGGATCAAATACCTTATGAGAACAACATATCCGGTCCGTTTGGTGCGGTTATGTGCCCCAAAGCTCCGGCGAACCCGGGTGAAAAATACTTGGCTTTTGCCCCGGGATAAACTTGTTCATAAATGAAAAGTAGGATACATTCATTATATGAATACGGTTGTTTTAAAAGCCGCGGACCTGGACGGGTTCCTTACCGATGCCGATAGAACTTCCATTGCCCGGATGGATGAATTTTACCGTCATGTGATGACCTGCTTTACCCTGCTTTCCACCACCAGATCCGATGCGGAACGGCGGCGGGAGGAGGATAAACTTATCGGACTTTACAATGAGATGGGGAGCCTGATGCAGGAGATCTGCAATGAGGAGGCCGGTATCCATGTATATTCCTTTCGCACCCCCCAGGAGAGCCATGCCGAAGCGTCCCGGCTTATTGCCAAACTTCGGGACATCCGGACCGAGCGGGAGGAATTTGTTTATTATATTCAACGGGCCTATGAAATGCTTTTTAACTTAGCCTACGGGGGAACAACCGGGACGAATAAAAATTACCTCATTGTGAAAACCCCGGTAACCATGCCGGTCCAGAACTATGCGGTTCATAAAATAACCAATATCGATGATAAAATCGAAAATACCGTGATGTGCGTTATGCTCCGGGGGGCCCTTTTGCCCTCCATGATTATGTCCAAGGAAATTGAGGAATACTCCTCCCATGCCCATGTAACCCCCTTTGCCCTGTTCAGAATCAGGCGGGATGACACAAAGCACGAAAATGACATGGAGTATATCCTGGATCTGGATCGGTCCTTTTTTAATCCGGATCTGCTTGACGGCAAGGATCTTATCTTCGCGGATCCCATGAATGCCACCGGGGGAAGCCTGGTAACGGTCATAAAATACCTTTTGGATCAGGGGATCAAACCCAAGTCGGTCCAGTTTTTTAATGTCATCGCCGCCCTTAAGGGAGCCCTGCGGGCGGTCCGGGCCCTGGATAATTGTCAGGTGTTTACCCTCTGGATGGATCCCGTCTTAAATGAGGCGGCCTATATCATGCCGGGCTTGGGCGATGCCGGGGACCGGATCAATGGGCGGGATGTGGAAGAGCGGCCCCGGAACATCATGCAGCTCATCGCCGACTATGGCTCTAATATCGCCCGGCTTTATCGGGCGCAGCTCCGTGAAATAGAGGATACGGTCCTCAATACACCCAAATGAATATGAAACCGTTTTTTTTATTATTGGTTTGTTTTGTTTTTTCAGGATTCTTTTTTTCCTGTACGTCTCAGGATCGGGCCGCTAAGGCGGAGGAATATTATGCCCTAGGCATGGCCTATTTTGATTTGGGCCGGTATGCGGAGGCGGAAAGATGGTTAAGCCAGGCCAGATCCCTGGACAAGACCAAGCTGGCATCGGAATACAA
>JAISOO010000084.1 GCA_031275595.1 Spirochaetaceae bacterium
GTAGCGGTAAACCATTCCAGGGGAAGATAGGCCCTGGCCAATTGATTTACCCCCTTCCTGTACAATACCACATAGCCCTTCCGGTAAGGATATACCTTCTCCACAGGAACCGTGACATAATAATATTCGGATTTTTTATTATCCGCCGAATTTTGCTGGGCTGCCAGCGGGGCAAGGCCCGCGAAGGCGATACATATGGTGATTAAAATACGAAACGTTTTCACAAAAGTCCTCCCTTTATAGGTTTGACACCAATCAGTATAGTATTTTTAAAGCCGGGCCGCAAGGGGGGAGACCGTAAAATTTACCCCCAAGGGCGGGATCGCCTCAAGGATGGCGTCCTCTATCTTCCGGCCCCCGGCGGTAATGCCCAGTTTCCGGTCGGGCCGGGTCTCCCCATGGAAATCGCTGCCCGCGGTAATAAAGAGCCCCAGGCGGGTTCCCAGCTCTTCCAGCCGCTTGCAGGACCGGGGCTTGGCCGCGGGATGCCAGGCTTCGATACCGTCCAAACCCTGATCGGCCAGGTCCTTTATCAGGCCCGGCAGGCGGCCCCAGGACACATACAGGGACATGGGATGGGCCAGTACCGCCAGGCCCCCGGCTCCCTTAATCAGTTCCAGGGCCTCCCCAAATTCCAGCCCCTCCTTGGGAACATACAGGGGCCTTCCTTTTCCCAGAAACCGGGAAAAAGCCTGTTCCCGGTTTCGGACCAGCCCCCGGTTTACCATCGCCGTGGCAAAATGGGGCCTTCCCACAGAGCCGCCGCCGGCTAAAGCGCGGATATCATCATAATTCACCTCTATACTCAATTCCTGCATCCGATCCAGGATCTGCAAATTCCGCTTCTCCCTGCGGCGGGAAATTTCGCCCAGGGCGGTACAAAAGGCTCTGCCGGGGCGGAGCCCCAGGCCCAGGAGGTGAAATTCCCCCGGTTCCCAGCGAATTTCCAGCTCAACCCCCGGAATAAACCCCAGACGCAACTTTTCCGCCGCCTTACTTGCCTCTTCAATGCCATCAATGGTATCATGATCCGTCAGCGCAATGGCAGAAAGCCCCTTGTCTTTCGCGGCTTGCATCAACCGGGAGGGGCTTAAGGTGCCGTCGGAAGCCGTGGAATGGGTGTGTAAATCTATCATAATTGATATAATATGGTATTATCTGTAAAATGTTATAGCCTTAAAAATTTTAGGATGTTTTTTTTAAGTTTTTAAGGAAATATACCGAAAAGGGTTCAAAAAAAAGCCAGTTTTGCCGAAAATATAAAGGAGAAGGTTTCAGATCGTTGACTGTTCTGGTTCTCGGTCATAGAATAAAGGAACATGGTAAAAGGACGGTCCAGAAGTGTTTGAATACTCATTAAGAAACGGCGTGATCGTAACAGCCGGCCGTGAAGCCAAGGCCGGACACATAGGCGTTAAGGGGGGGAAGATTGTCTCTCCGGTTAAAGCATTGCCGGTGGACTTGAAAGATTCTTCTTATATTTATCCCGCCCTTATTAACACCCATGATCATATGCAGGGAAACTACCTTCCCCGGGTTGGCCCAAAACCGGGAACTTTTTACCTAACCTGGCTTCCCTGGGATAATGATCTTAAAGCCTCAGACACCTTTACCGAACGTTCCCATTTATCCAGGGAGGATCTCTATACCTTTAGCGCCTATAAATGCCTGTTTTCCGGGGTCACTACGGTTAACGACCATTTCCCCCAGGCCCTAAACAAGGCAATCCTTCCGACCCTGCCAATCCGGGCTATTCTTGACTACGGCCTGGCCCATGAAGCTTCGTCTTATGATCTTAAATGGGGGGATGGGATAGAGATAGAGCATGAACGGGCGGTAAAAAACAAGTGGCCCTTTATCACCCACCTGGCGGAGGGTTTCGATGAGGAATCCATGGGCGGGGTAGAAAACCTGGAAAAAATGGGTATTTTGGATAATCATTGCCTTTTTATCCATTGTATTGGTTTTAGTGATGAGGATATCCGGAAGGTCGCCAAGGCGGGGGCCAGCGTTTCCTGGTGCGGCGCCTCGAATATGTTTATGTTTAATGTAACCTGTAAGATCCGTAAGTTGTTAAAAGCCGGGGTCAATGTAAGCATCGGGACCGATTCTTCCGCCACGGGGTCCTATAATTTCTTTGCGGAGATCCACTATGACCGGGAACTGTACCGCAAAATGTATGGGGAGGATCTGCCGGCCAGGACGATCTTCGAGATGGTAACCGTTAATGCGGCCCGGGCCTTTTGGATGCAGGATCGGATCGGGACCCTGGACGAGGGGAAGTTAGCGGATATATTGGTATTAAAAGGCCGGGTCAGCGATCCCTACGAAAATTTAGCCTCCGCATCGATGGAGGATATAGAACTTTTAACCCTGGAGGGGAAACCCATATATGGAGAACTGCGGTTCCTCGACATTCTGGGGGGAACTTTGCCGGCGGGGTATTCTCAAATAACCGTGGCAAACAGGCCCATGTTCGTAAAGGGGGATCCCGCATCCCTCTATATGGAGGCCCGTAAAAAAATTGGTTTTAAAAAAGTGCTTGATTTTTTGCCCTTTGAGCCTGAGGCCTAGGAAGGAAGCGAATGCCTAAAGCGCTGCAATATAGAGCTGGTTCGGTTATCTATTTTCAGGGTGACACGGCGGATAAGATATTTATCCTCCAGACCGGAAAGGTGAACCTGGTCTATCAGGATATTGAGACAGGACAGGATGTGCATGATCTGGTGCAGCCGGGGGAATTCTTTGGGGTAAAATCGGCCCTGGGCCGGTATGCCCGGGAAGAAAATGCCATAGCCTTCCAGGATGCGTCAATCATGGCCTTTTCGGTCCCCGAATTTGAACAGCTTGCCATGGCAAACATCAGAATTATCATGAAGATGTTGAAGGTCTTTTCCAACCAGATGCGGCGTATCCATAAACAGGTCTCCAGCCTCATGGAAAAAGAGGAACAGCAGAGTCCCGAAATGGGCCTCTTTAATGTGGGGGAATATTACCTTAAAAACAAGCGTTTTTCCCAGGCTAAATACGTGTTTAGCCGGTATCTTACCTATTATCCTTCGGGAAGAAATGCGCTCCTGGCGGCAAAAAACCTGGAAATTGCGGAAAATTCCCTGACCCGCTACGGAAACGGCAAGGGGCCCGCCCCGGCGGGACATGAGGGGCCGGTTGCTCCGGCCTCCGCCGCCCCGGCTGCTCCAGCCCCGGCCCCGGGCAGACCCGCCGGCGGCGGCCTTGCCGGCGGGGGAGACCTGAACGATACCGCCAAAGCCTATTATGATGCGGTCAGTTTTATTTCCCAGGAAAAATTCCAGCAAGCCTATCTGGCCTTTAAAAAGATTATAGACGCCAAAGAGGACGCCGAATATGTGGCCAAAAGCTCCTACGAAATAGGGCGCTGCCTCTATTTGCTGGGCAAATTCGATGATTGTATAAAACACTACACGATGATGATAACCGCCTATCCTAAACATCCTGACCTGGGGGACGCCCTCTTTTTTATGGGACAGTCCTACGAGAAAAAGGGGCGGAAAGATCAGGCCGCAACCTTTTATAAGAAGATATTAACCATGTCAACCGATGATGAGGATGCGATAAATATGAAGGCAAGACGGGCCCTCAAGGCATTGGAGGCATAGGGTGGCAATGGATTTAGCGGCCTTTAGCCGGTTTGCCCGAACCTTTCAACCCGGGGAAATGATCTTCTCTGAATTTGAGCCCGGCGATACCTTTTACCTTATCCAGGCCGGCCGGGTAGAACTGGTAAAAGTTATCGGAGATGTCGAAAAAACCCTGGACATCCTGCAGCCCTCGGAAATGTTTGGCGAAATGGCCATCCTCGAAAATTCCCCCCGTTCAGCCACTGCCATAGCCCTGGACACGGTAAAGGTCCTGGAGTTTAACCGTCAAAATTTCGAAATTCTGATGATGGGAAACCCCCAGATTGCCCTGAAATTACTGCGGATGTTTGCCAATCGTATTTACGATTCAAAACGGCGCTTCATGATCCTTACCCTGGAAGATCCCCAGGCAAAAATTGCCGATGTGTTCCTTATGCTGGACGAGACCCTCACCACTATCGACCGGACTACCGAGCGCCGGGAGTTCAAAACCACCGTGGAAGATATTGCCCACTGGGCCGGAATGAGCGTGACCGAGGCCCGGGAAAACATCAGCCACTTTGTTACCCAGCGGCGGATGGAACTCTACCCCGACAAGATCGTAGTTAAGAATATCAATGACTTTTCCCGCTTTGTAAGCTCCCGGCGCAAAAAAATCGAATAGTCCCGGGAGAAGATCGTAAAAGCA
>JAISOO010000085.1 GCA_031275595.1 Spirochaetaceae bacterium
GCAAGATTGTCGGCTATTTCCGCTACCAGGGCGCGGCGGGGGTGGCCGCCTTGCAAGCCGTCTATGACGCCTACAACCCCCTGCTCAACCTGTATTACCCCTGCATGAAACAAATCAGGTGCGAACGGGTCGGGGCGAAAAAAAAAAGAACCTATGACCAGGGGAAAACACCTTTCCAACGGCTTTTGGAACAGCCCTTTGAGAACCGGCTCGAGGAACGGCGGGTCAAAATGGCTGCCCTCGCCTTAAAAGACGCAACGGATTTAGTGGAGCAGAAAGTGAAGATGGACCGGGCGGTTGACAGCCTGCTCTCGTGTGCCCACGATGTACCGGTACTTCCGCGTCGCGGAACAGGCTGTCATGGTTAGAAATTAACGTGGCGCATCGGGCAGGCTATGGTTCGTTTTTTACGGGGCGCAACACGCGGGGATTCTCAAAAAAATTCAAAGATTTTTTTAATTTTTTGCTAAAATACCGTATACTTGAAGAAAATGTATACAAGGGAAATTTTGAGCTCCCGGGAGACCCCGGTTGAAAACGGCAAACCTATTCAGGGGACATGGAAAGAGGCTTTCCATGGGGTGGATCTTCTGGAGATCCAGCGCCCCTTTTCGTTTCCCCTGCCCCGGGGATTGCGGAACTTGCGCGTAAAGGAATGGGAATCCTTTGCCGTTCAGGACGATCATATATATTTGGAAGCCTTTCTGGCAAATATAAAATACTACTGTGTCGCCCAGGTACTCCTCTACGATAAGGAAACCGGGGAACGGCTGCGGTTTAACAAGATTATTCCCTTCAGCGGATGGCATCTTCCCCGGAGCCTTTGGAATTCCGCGGTTTACAGCCGCTCCTACGGGTTCTTTTTTCGTATCCATGGCTGGCTTGACGCCGATACTATCAAGGTGGATCTGAATATTGAGGCGACCCGCAAACGATCCTCCTTTACGGCCCATTTGGAATACGATTTGAATTACCTGAAAGTACCCCCCGTGGCGGTGAACCTGCCCTTTTCCGATCGGCGTTGCATGTACGCCTATAAGACCTTTTCGGCGATTCGGGGGGATGTGGTTTTTGGCGGGCGGCATATTTCCCTGGACCCGGTGAAAACAGTAGGGATTTTTCGGGATTATAAAGGGTATTTTCCCTACCGTATGCGTTCAATTTGGTGTAATGCCTTTGGAAATACGGAAAAGCTCCGGCTTGGCTTCAGTATAGCCGAAAACCAAACAAAGGAGACTTTTAAAAACAATGAAAATGTTCTTTGGCAGGAGGGACAGATGACTCCCCTTCCGCCGGTACGCATAACCATACCAAAGGAGGATGAGGCGGATTGGGTAATCCAGGATGTGGAAGGGATGGTGGATCTTACCTTCACCCCCCACGAACAAGTACGAAGTTCTTTCAATTTATTTCTTACCCGGTGGGAATATCATACCCCTTTGGGATATTATAATGGTATGTTAGTGAATTCTGAGGGTAATCAAATCCCGGTCCGTAATCTCTGGGGTGTTGGTGAAAAACTCTATCTGCGGGTATAAATATGGCAAAGAATAAGGCAATTTATGAACCCGGCGAATTAGACCGGATACGAGGTAAATTGGGTTCCCTTGATCCGGCGGAGGCTAAACGGATGGCCCAGCTCCTGGGAGGAGAGGTGGGGGTTGAGAAATCACCAACGCCCCCCCCCTCCAAGACTAGGCATGAAGTGGTGGATGTCCATATAAAAGGCAAGCCAGGCAGCGGCGGCAGAGGCCACGCTATACGGAGACCGGAGCCGCCCCTCCCGGCGGATACCGGAAACAGCGGGGAAGCCAGGCAAAGGGCGCCAAAAAAACCAAACCCCGCGGATGATCCAGCCATACCGATACGGCAATCCTATTGGGAACGGGTAAAGATAGATCGCCTCTGCGGTTCAGCGGAATTCGATATAAAAAATCCCATGCAAGTTCTCCAGTCTATTCTGTCTTTCTTCAGCAGGCCGCCGGACGGGGTAAGTACCGTTTTCGTAAACAAACGGATGAACGAGTACTATAAGCATATTGAGCTTCTGGTAACCGTTACCCGGACGCTGTTGCCCCGGAATAACCTCATGCGGAATGAACGGTTCAAGCGGATATCCCCTGCCGCCTATGCGGTTGTGGAGGTTTTCCGTCAATGGAATATTGAGAAAATCGCCGAGGATCTGGCTAAACTCCAGGCTAATCCCCGGAACGTCAGGGTTTCTGATTTTTCGGGAATCCTTAAGATCATATACAAACCCCTCTTTCTTACGGAACAGTTGGATCTGGACGGTCATATCAAGGAAGTATATCGCTTGCTGTACAAAATCCTCTTTCTTGAAAACCCCACGGAGGCAAATAAACAGCAGGCCCAGATCCGTTCCGCCATTGCCGCATTTGATATAATACGGCGGGACATACGGTTTCTCCTGTACCCCCTGCTCGTCAAATTGCTGTCCGGCAATTTCTTAACCTACCATGAATTTTTTACCGAACGGCGTAACCGGTTTATGGCTTTTCTTGACGTAACCGAAGAGAACCGTCTTACTCCCCAGGAAATCCTAAAAGAATCCGAGTTTACCGAAGACATGCTTATGGAAAAGGACGAAGAGCCCGCCGGGAAGGAAGAGGCGGAGAAGGACGACACAGAGCTTGACGAAACGGAAAAGGAAAAGCGGGTTATCCGGGAAGCTGAACGGAAAGCCTTAGACCGGGGCATTGACACCCTGGAAACCCTGTTTCCCAAAGCCGGCTGGGATCGGATGTCCGAGTTCCCCGATTTTTTCCCCTATTTTTCGAATGTCTTCGATTTGAAGAAAAACTATGTTCTTATTCCTCCCTCGGATCCCCTCCAGCAGGTTATGATCCTTACCCGTATCCTGGAGGAACTTTTTTTTGGGCTCCGGTATGTAAACTTCAGCACGATCATTAATTCCGACGGTTCCGTGGAAGACATCAAGGAAGCCATGCCTGCTATTATGACCAACTGGCATTT
>JAISOO010000096.1 GCA_031275595.1 Spirochaetaceae bacterium
AAAGGCCGCCTGTTCCGCCGGAGCGGTTTTAGGCGCCCTGGGTTTTGCCTGCGAGGGGGGATTAGACCCGGGGGAGCTCATCGCCTATGGTACCAGCGCCGACCTCATGGGCCGGGACAGTTCAGCGCCCCCGGATTCTTTTGTGGGATATGCCGCCATCGCGTGGCGCATACCCCGTGTCCCCTAAACGCACCTGCTTTGCCCCGCATCGTGCCGTATAGGTTTGTGATGATGAAATACGTTGAATTCAAGGAGGTTTTTCATGCAGAACGTTACCCCTTCGTTTTTATCGAAGTGGCTTACCCCGGTGACGATGACCCTGGTTGTTATCGGGATTGTGGTGGTTATTCTTTTGGGGACGAGTGTTTATATCGTCGATCAGACGGAAGAAGCGGTCGTTACCCGGTTCGGCCGGTTTTATGCTATCAATGGGCCGGGGCTGCACGTTAAGCTGCCCTTCGGCATCGATCGCCACTACGTGGTGAACGTAAAAAACGTTCAGACCGAGCAATTCGGGTTCCGTACCCTGACCAGCGGGGTTTCTTCCACCTATATGAACCAGACCAACGAATCCACCATGCTCACCGGAGACCTCAACATCATCGAAGTGGAGTGGATCATCCAGTACCGCATTGTGGACCCCAAGGCCTGGGTGTTTAACGTCATGGAGCGGACCGAAACCATCCAGGACGTATCCCGTTCCGCCATCAATATGCAGGTGGGGGACCGGGCGATCATGGATATTATGGGCTCCGAGCGGAGCATTATTGAGGCGGAGGGGACGGAATTTATGAATGAAACCTTCCGCAACTACGGCCTGGGGATCGACGTTATCGCGGTAAAACTCCAAAACATCGATCCCCCCGCGGGGGTGCAGGATGCCTTCGACGACGTGAATAAGGCGATCCAGGATATGAACCGGTTGATCAACGAAGGCCAGCAAGTCTATAACGAGGAGATCCCCAAGGCCAAGGGCGAGGCGGAGCGGCGCATCCAAGTAGCCCAGGGTTATGCCACGGAACGGGTCAACCAGGCTCACGGCGAGGTGGAACGGTTCAATTTGGTCTACAACGAGTACCGCCGGGCTCCGGAGGTTACCCGGCAGCGGCTTTATTATGAAATGATTGAAGAGATATTTAAGGAAGATACGGGTACCACCCTGGTTGACCGGAATCTGGATAATTTTCTTTCGTTAAAAAATCTCAATTCCCCTGGCGGAAGCGCGGGAGGCCGGTAATGAAAAAACTCGTCACGGCAATGGTGGTTATCGTTGTAATTATCATCGGTATCCTGGTAGCCGGACCCTTCTATGTTATTGATGAGGGTGAACAGGCGGTGATTGTCCAAATGGGAAAACTGGTGGATGTGGTGACCGACGCGGGGTTCCATTTAAAAATGCCCTTTATTGAAGAGGTGGTCCGGTATCCCAAACGGATCATGGCCTGGAACGGGGAACAAAAGAGTATGCCCACCCGGGAAAAGCAGTACATCTGGGTGGATATCACCGCCCGGTGGAGGATATCGGATCCCAAGAAATTCTACGAGTCCATATCCACCGTGGGGGCGGCCTACTCCAAGCTGGCGGAAATTATCGATTCCGAAGTGCGGACCGTGATAGCGGAAAACTACCTTCGGGAAACGGTACGGAATTCCAACATCATCATGGAACGGAGCGGAACCGCGGACGCCCTGGGGATAGGGGTGGAACTCGATCCGGAGCTCATCACCGATTCGATCCAGCCCGATACCACCTATGAGCCTATTCAAAAGGGCCGGCGGCAGCTGGCGGAGGAGATCCTGTCCCGGTCCCGGCGGATGGTTCCCGAATACGGTATCGAGCTTATCGACGTGGTGGCCCGGCAGATCCGCTATTCCGATGAGCTTACCCAGAGCGTGTATGCCCGGATGATCAAGGAGCGGAATCAGATCGCCCAGGCCTTCCGGTCCGAGGGGGAGGGGAAAAAGGCGGGCTGGCTGGGACGTATGGACAACGAGCGGCGGTCCGTCCTTTCCGCGGCCTACGAAAAGGCCGAAGCCATCCGGGGAGCGGCGGACGCCGAGGCATCCCGGATCTATGCGGAGGCCTACAATCAGGATCGGAACTTCTTCGATTTCTGGCGGGCGGTGGAATCCTACCGCACGACCATACCGAAGTTTGAAAAAACCCTTTCCACCGATATGGACTATTTCAAATATCTCTATTCGCCCCAGGGGAGATAAATCCCGGATACAGCCTGGCATAAGGAGCATAAAAGTGAAGGACCTTGGGATCATACATCTCGAAGTTGAAGGCACCGGCGTTTTGGGGTTTGATACGGGCCTTAACGCCCAGGCTTTTGCCCAGGCGAAAATGGCCCAGTTTATTACCCAGCGGGGGTATATCGTCAGCCCCGGGGGAGGGGTTGCGCCATGGAAGCCCGAAGGGGTCATCGAACGGGAAGGAACCATGGTCATCTGGGGCCCTGATTTTGACGGGGAAAGACTGGATGAACTCGTTTGCGATACGGCACAAAAAGAAAAAGCCCTGGATGCCCTGCGGTTTTGGATTAAAGGACGGCTTCTTTTGGAGAACCAGGAGAACCCTCCCTTCCCGTGGCCCGCGGGCGCCCTCGCGGCCGCCTCCGGAGACGGGACCATGCTTTTCCCGCCGGAACGGATCCAGCGGCGGATCCTGGAAGCGGCGGGGGATGACGCCTGGCTTGCGGGCGCGGCACGTTGGGTACATCCGGACCTCACCGGGGGGGAGGCGGCGGCCTACGCCGGGGCGGCCATGTTGTACCGGATATTCTGCGGGACCGGGGCTTTTCAAAACCCGGATATTGACGTGGTCCGTCAGGATATGCGGGAGGGGGTTTTTATTCCTGCCCGGCTCTTGGCCCCGGGCTTGGACGGGGACCTGGCCCGGCTTTTGGACGAGACCCTGGCCCCGGTCAGCTCTTTTTCCCGGAACGGAACCAAACGTCCCGGGCTGGCATCCCTTGAGCAGGCCTTAGGCGCTCCCGGTTCAAGGGGAAGCGCGTCCTATATCCGGAAACTTACCCCGGAAGAAGGGGTAAAGCTCCATAATGAATTGGAACAGTTCCAGAAAAAGAAGGACGTAACGGTAAAAACCAAACGGTTCCTGGTGAGAAATACCGCCATCATCACCGGCTGCCTTATCGCGTTAGTTGCGGTGGTTCTTTCCGCGGGGAGCATCCTCTCGGGGAGGGCCAATATGCCCACTACCCGAGGGATGAGTCCCCGGGTAGTGGTTGAAACCTATTACGGCGCCTTTGGCTCCCTGGATCATACCCTGATGGAGGCCTGTGTTACCAACAAGGCGGGCAAAGACGATATTGCCATGATAAGCAACCTCTTTGTGATGAGCCGGGTCCGGATGGCCTATGAGATGAACAATCCCGTGATATCCGCCCGGGAATGGCTTGATGCCGGGGGGCTTCCCACGGATCAGACCGTGGTGGGGATTACCGGTATGGACCTCACGGAATTGGATGCGGATCCGGAAGACGGGGAAGTAAGTTTCCGGGCATCCTATACCCTCTGGCTGCCCGGCGAATCCCCCGAAATACCGGAACCGGCCGAACCGGCTTCCGGGGATATTAAAGCCCTTCCCCAGGGCATTTGCTACCGGGACGAAATACGCCTGGTATTGCGGAAGGGGCTTTGGCACATCGGATCAATCCGGCGGGAAACCCTGGGTTCAGGGTCTTGAAAAACCTTCCGCTTACAACGGCTTCCCCGCCAGAACCTCCCGGTAGTCCTGATAATTCCTTTGTAAAAGTGCGGGGGTATCCAGGCCGTAGGGGCATTTGGCGGCGCATTGGCCGCAGTGAATACAATCCTCAACCTTTTTCATCATCTCCTTGCCCCGCTCCGACAGCAGCATCTCCAGGGGCGCGCGCCTGAGCAGGAGGGAAGCGCGGGCGCACATATTGATCTCGATTCCCCGGGGACAGGGCATACAGTATCCGCAACCCCGGCAAAAAGCACCCCGCAACTCCGCCCGATCCCGTTCGATAGCGGACTGCATGTTTTCGGTCAGTACCGGCGGTTTTTTTATATACGAGATAAATTCGTCCAGTTCCTTTTCCCGCTGAATACCCCAGATGGGAATAAGGTTTTCAAAACCGGCCGCCCACGCATAGGCCGCCGCGGAATTGGTGATAAGCCCCCCGGCAAGGGCCTTCATGGCGATAAAGCCCATGCCCTTTTCCGTGCAGGCGGCAACCAGGGCACGGTCTTTTTCAGCGCTCAGATAACTCAGGGGAAACTGGAGGGTATCGTAGAGCCCCGATGCTATCGCTTCCCCCGCGATATGGAGGCGGTGGTTCGTAATACCGATAAAACGGATTTTTCCCTGCTTTTTTGCCTGCGCCATGGCGTCGTAGAGCCCGCTGGGATCTCCCGGCTTTGGGCAGAAGGGGGGATTGTGAAACTGGTACAGATCGATATGATCGGTTTTTAACATACCCAGGCTGGTTTCCAAATCCTTCCAAAATTGTTCCGCCTTTCCGGCGGGGGTCTTGGTGGCAATAAAGATGTTTTCCCGTTCCCCCGCAAAGGCTTTCCCTAACTTCTCCTCGCTGTCGGTATAGCCCCGGGCGGTATCATAAAAGTCTATGCCGCCGTGATAGGCCTTCCGCAGGAGGGACACAGCCTCGCCGGCAGGTATTCTTTGTATGGGTAACGCGCCGAAACCGTTTTGTTCCACCCGCGCTCCGGTTTTCCCGATCCTTATGTGTGCCATGACAGACGCTCCTTTCCTTTCCCTTTTCCGTAACTATAGCCCCTAAGGTTAGGATTACGTCAAGCCAAAAAAGGGGGATTGGGTGGAATAGGGCTGCGGTTTTCATCCCGATAGGGTTGAGCCTTTCCCAAAACCCGGTTGGTTTTGGGAAAGGCTTCCGAAAAAGCGGCCTAAAGCCCACTTTTTCCAATAAATCTAAGGTTGCTTTCCCAAAAACTGAAGTTTTGGGAAAGCCTCGGTTGTTTCAAAATTGAAATTTTCAGGCAGTCCCCGGCATAACGCCCCGGACCGATTGCAGAGACCCGCCCATAAGGATACCATGGAAACCATGAAAAAGACTGTTTTATTTTGGTTGTTTTTTGCCCTGTCCCTGTCTTCCGTTCC
>JAISOO010000161.1 GCA_031275595.1 Spirochaetaceae bacterium
GAGCCTTTCCCAAAACCCGGTTGGTTTCGGGAAAGGCTTTGGAAAAAACGGCCCAAAGCCCGTTTTTTCCTCTAAATCTAAGGTTGCTTTCCCAAAAGCTGAAGTTTTGGGAAAGCCTCAATATTCCCTCAAAAAAGCAGTTTTGGAAATGCCGCTATACCGTCAAATTTACCGGCTCTCAAATTTACCGGTCTGAATGGCTTTTTCAATAGAATCATTCATTAAACGATCATACCATTCATATGTGAAAGGCTGTTTTGTCCTGATTACGGGTTTTAACGATAGTTCCAGCTGATTTTTGCAGGATTCACAGAGCTCCCTGTGGGCTAAATGAAAATAATTACGTCCCGCCTCCGGTTGGGATATGTCTTTCTTGCAAACATCACAGGTTAAGGTTTTCATTACTATCTCCTTATTGTTATGAAAAATCGAGCTTGCTTCAAAACCCGGCTAAAGCCGGCTTAGAAAAAACGGTCTAAAATTCAAATCAAGCCCGCCCGCTTTTCCTTTTTAATTTAAGGCCGCTTGATAGGCAAAGCTTGTCTTTCCAAATCAGGCCTTTGAAACAACCTCTATTTTATAATACCCTAATAAATTCAAAATGTCGAGATACTATCAGATATTTACGAAAAAATATATTCCCGCCGTTTAAAGCAGCCGATCATAGGAGAAGATACATAATGGAACCTAAAAGCGCTCTCCCGGATTTTATCATCAATAATATCCCCTATAACCGGAAAAAGGTACTGATCATCGCCGAATTAGGCACCTCCCACGGCGCGGACCTCATAAAAGCCAAAGAGATGATCGACGCCGCGGCCAAAGCCGGAGCGGATTGTATAAAATTTCAAATCGTCTATGCCGATGAGATCCTCCACCCCAATACCGGTGAGGTTACCTTGCCCGGCGGAAAGATCCGCCTCTATGACCGGTTTAAACAACTTGAAACAAGCCCGGATTTTTACGGGGAATTAAAGGAATATGTGGAATCCCGGGGGCTTTTGTTCCTGGCGACCCCCTTTGGCCTCCGGAGTGCCGGGGAATTACGAGCCTTGAATCCGCAGGTCCTCAAGGCCGCTTCTCCGGAACTCAACTATACCTCCCTGCTTCGTGAATTGGCTTCGTACCGCATACCGGTATTTCTCTCCACCGGCGTATCCAGGATGGCGGATATTGAGGCCGCTCTGGATATTACCGGTCCCGGCAGGGTCTGCCTGCTCCACTGTGTTACCTCCTATCCCGCTCCGGAACGGGATTATAACCTCCGGGTCCTTCCGAATCTCGGCGCCCTCTTTGGGGTGAGTATGGGGATAAGTGATCACAGCTCGGATCCGGAACTGGTTCCTGCCCTGGCCGTAGCCATGGGGGCGGCGGCGGTTGAAAAACATTTCTGCCTCTCCAGGAGCGATCCGGGGCTTGATGATCCCATAGCCCTTCCTCCGGCGGATTTTTTCCGGATGGCCAGGATCATTCGGCGGGTTTCGTCCATGGAAGCCGAGGATACGGTGGAGGCCCTCTCCAAAGAACGGGGGCACGAAACGGTGGAGGCGGTCCTGGGGGACGGTGTCAAGCGGCTTGCCCCTTCGGAAGCGGCCAATTATGAAAAAACCAACCGCTCGATCCATGCGGTCCACGATATACCCCCGGGGAAAATCATAAGTCCCGGGGATCTTGCCATACTGAGGACGGAAAAAATACTCCGTCCCGGGCTCTCCCCCTCTTGGGAGCCCCGGCTATACGGCAGAAAGGCCCGGAATTTTATTCCCGCTGGTCAGGGGGTACGCTTTGAGGATATATAATCTACCGCAAAGGAAGCCGCTTTTTACTCCCCCTCCGGAGCCCGGCATTCGTCTCTTGAAAAAAATATGGATATACATAAAATAGTACTTATGGGGAATTTACTAGTAAAGAGGAGCGGTTGGGTCCAGCTTTAGCCGGGCCGCTTTTCCCCTAAATCTACGGTGGCTTGACAAGAAAGTTTCCTTTCAAAATTTTGGCCTTCTTGGGCCGCCGGATTTTGAAAGCGCCTTAAATTTCACTTGAGTCAGTTTCAATTCTTGGTTATTTTTAAAATTGGGGTATTCCCCAACCAACCGGGTTTTGGAAATGGTTCGTTGGTTTGTGAAAGACTGGGGTTGATCGCTTTTTCCGGGGATTTTCCCAAAATAAACCGGGTTTTCGGAGGAATTTTTTGTTTTATATACGAGACTTGGTCGAGAAGCCGGCTGGTTTTTTCAGCGGTTTTGTAATTTTCCGCCAACGGGCCGTGGGTTCGCCGGTTGCGGAATTAAGCTGTTTTTGCGGGAATTATGCGGGAACTGAAGTTTCCTCGTAATGCTGATAAATTTGGAGCATATTTTATGGCAAATTCTCTGACCGGACCGGCTCACTATTTAGAGAAATATGGCGATCAGAGTGTCGTATGTAATAAATTCGCTTTAAACAAATTGGGAGTAGAACGGGGGCATTGTTTTTTAAAAATAGGTGAATATGTTATTCTCTGTATGCCCTTTCAGTTCGGGTTCAAACGTTCCTTATTTTTTGCATCCCTTTCAAAACAGGAGTTACTCTTTTTTAAACGATATGTAAATGAAATTATAGGGCTTTCCATAACTTTTACCCGGGCCGGAAGAGGCGGAGCGCCGCTTAAATTTTTTATCCGCTGCAACCTCACTACCATAGGACAAATGAAGGGAAGGGAAAATGTGGGGTTATTTGTGGTGGATTTTAAAAATACGCCCAATGATTTCATAATCATTATGGGAGAATTCCTGGAAAACCAGGATCGGATAAAGACCCAATATGAGGATTATGGTAAAACCGCCATACGAATAACCCCGGTAACCGCCAAAATGCTGGGCTATAATCTGTACGCCGCCATTGTTGAACCGAATATGGCGGTCCGGCGTATTCAACTTTACAGTTTAAGTACCAAAACCATTGAACATCTGGAAGCCCCCGGTTCTTCCTACCGATTTCCCGGAACCTCCGTGGTATACCAGCTTTTTTTTAAAAAATACCGGATCATCATTACCGGTACCATTGCTTCCGTTGTTACCCTTTCCCAGGGCATCGTAAAAACCGTCTCAACCCTGGCATTTAGTCCGGAGCTGGTGGAAATAATAAATGATTATTGGTATAATTTCCATTCGAGCCCCGCGTTAGAAAAAGCCCGGTGAATTTTTAAAACTTACCGGCGCCGGGGAGATATGTTTTTCCTGACGTGGGGTATATATGGCCGGCCTTATTACACCAAAAATACTTAAAGGGTTTCGGGATTTTTTACCCGGGGCGGAGATTAAACGCCGGGATCTGGTCGAGCGGATAGAAAAGTCTTTTCGTTCCTATGGTTTTGTTCCCATTGATACGCCGGTATTGGAATATTCGGAGATACTCCTGGGTAAGGGAGGGGGAGAGACGGAAAAACAGATATACCGTTTCCATGATCATGGCGGCCGGGATGTTGCCCTGCGTTTTGATCTTACCGTACCCTTCGCCCGGTTTTTAGCGGAACACCGGCCGGAACTTACTCTTCCCTTTAAACGTTATCATATCGCCAAAGTATGGCGGGGTGAAAATACCCAACGGGGCAGATATCGGGAATTTACCCAATGCGACTTTGATATAGTGGGCAGCGACAGTCCCGCCGCTGATTTTGAGATCCTCCTCTTGATGCGGAATGCCCTGTTGTCTATCGGCGTGGGAGAGGCAACTATCCGCCTGAATCACCGGGGCCTTTTTAACCGTTTCCTTGCAAAAATCGACGCCGGAGAAAAATCACCGGAAATTCTGCGGATTGTGGATAAACTTGCCAAAATAGGCAGAGAAGAGACCGGGAAACTTCTGGCGGAACTTCTGGGGGAAGATCGGGCTCGGACCGTACTCGGCTATATTGAAACCAAAGGTTCCTATGAGGATACTTTACAGGCTATGATCCGCTTTGTCGGCGGGGATACCCCCGAATCGGACCGGCTTTGGATGCTCCGCCGTTTTATGAAGGACAGCGGAACCGCCGTTTCTTTTATCCTGGATCCATCTATTACCCGGGGGCTTGATTACTATACCGGGGTGGTTTATGAAACCTTTTTGAATGGGCTCCCGGAGATAGGCTCGGTGTGTTCCGGCGGCCGCTATGATAATTTGGTGGGGTTGTATTCCCGGGAAAAGATCTCCGGGGTCGGTTCATCCATAGGTTTAGACCGGCTCATCGCCGCTTTAGAAACCATGGAAAAAAACGCGGGGAAAAGCACCTATGCGCCCTTAGTGATTGCCTGTATCCGGGAAGAAGACGCAGGGGTATATCAAAGTTTAGCAGGGAGATTTCGCGAGGCGGGAATTGCCTGTGAGGCGTTTTTTGAGCCAATAAAGCTTACCCAGCAGTTTATTCTCGCGGAAAAAAAAGGCGCCCGATGGGTTATCATCCCCGACAAGGAGGCTCCCCTTGACAGCCCTCTTACCCTGCGGGAAATCGCCCGGAGGCAAAACCGAGAGCATCTTTCCTGGGAGACGGCGGCCCGGATCATACAAGAAGACCGGTAAGGCCCTCAAAATCTGAAGGCCCCCTTGAATCCGGTCAGCCCCCGGCAGCCTGCCACTCCGCGGCAGCTTTTTTAAAGACCCCCGCGGAAGCTTTTATCACCCCTTCGTCCACGCAATAGGCGAAACGAACCCAGCCGGGTTTTCCGAAGCCGCTCCCCCCTACTCCCAGGATGAGATGTTTCTTTAGGTAGTTTACAAAGGCCCCGTCATCCCCGCTTTTTCCGGGAACACGGGCGAAGAGGTAAAAGGCCCCCTCGGGTTCGGCATAGGAAATACCCGCATCGTCCAGCACCTTTTTAAAGGCATCCCGCCGCCGGGCATACACCTCCACATCCACCCGGGCATCGGTAAGCTCCGCCACAATCCGCTGCATCAACGCCGGAGCATTAACATAGCCCAAGACCCTGGTCGCATAGATCAGGGCTGCCAGGACCTGATCCTGGTCCCGAATACCCGGATTTACCGCAATATACCCAATCCGTTCACCGGGCAGAGAAAGACTCTTAGAATAGGAGGTTACCACCAGGGATTCCTCATAGGCGGAAAGTATCGGGGGCACCTGAAATTGATTATAGGCGATCTCCCGGTAGGGTTCGTCGGCGATAAGATAGGGGAAACGGCCGGTTTTTTTCCCGTGCTCCCGCAAAGCATCCGCCAAAGCGGCAATAGTTTTTTCCGGGTAGATCCTGCCGGTAGGATTATGGGGGGAATTGATCAACACTGCGGCGGTTTTTTCCGATAGTCCGGCGGCTATGGCAGGGATATTGAGGTTAAAATCGGACAGGGAATCTATCTCGATGAGACGTCCCCCATAGTTTGCGGCATAGGCCTTGTATTCCATAAAATAAGGCCGGGAGACCACTACCTCATCCCCGGGATTAAGCAGGGCCTTGAGGACCACATTGAGCCCTCCCGCGGCCCCAACCGCCATGATAATATGGCCCCCCCCTAGGGGTACCCCCTGTTCCCGGGATGCCTGTTTAGCCAAAATTTCCCGTACCTCGGGAAATCCCGCATTGGGCATATAACCATGGGAACCTTTTTTATCCTCTTCCGCGAGTTTTACCAATATGTTATGAAACGCCGGGGGGGGATCAATATCAGGATTCCCGATGGAAAAATCAAATACCCTATCGGCTCCGTATTGTTTTTTTAGCAGGGCCCCCTCTTCAAACATTTTTCGAATCAGGGATGACGAACGTAACGCTTCCTGTACCGCATTGGCTATGGGCATAATATCCTCCGCTTTATTTTATCCTCATAATACGCTGGTTCCAAAATCTTTGGAATTGCCTCACCTGATAATTAACCGGCATGAACACCCCGGGAAGCTTCCTATACCAAGGTCCGGGCGATCCGGACAATATCGGCGAAGATCCCCCCGGCGGTTACCTGGGCGCCGGCGCCGGGACCTTTTATTACCATGGGAAGGGCCGTATACCGATCCGTGGTGATCACGACAATATTGTCCGAATCGACCAATGAACGGAAGGGGCTCCCTTCGGGTTCGGCCCGGAGGGAAAGCCGGGCCGAACCTTCTTCTATGTTTGCCACATACCGCAGGACTTTACCATGGGCGGCCGCCTCGGCCCGGCGCTGCTCAAAGAGCCCGTCGGCCTTTTCCAGCTCAGCAAAAAATTCTTTTACCCCGGAGGCTTCAAAACACGCCGGGGGCAGGATGGGTTCAATGGAAACCGCGGAAAATTCCAGGGACATATCACACTCCCGGGCCAGGATCAGGGCCTTCCGGGCGGCATCCATGGCGTTCAGATCGTCCCGGGGATCCGGTTCGGTATAGCCCTTGGCCTTTGCTTCCCGGACCAAGGCGGAGAAGGGTTTGGATCCGTCGAAATTATTGAAGATAAAACTCAAGGTACCCGACAGAACCGCTTCGATACGCCTGACCTTGTCCCCGGAAACCGCCAGATCCCGCAGGGTCGAAATGACCGGAAGGCCCGCGCAGACCGTGGTCTCATAGAGATAGGGGATGCCCCGATCCCGGGAGTATCCGGTAAGGAGTTTATAATAATCCAGGGTACCGGAAACCCCCCGTTTATTGGGGGTTATCACGGGAATTGATGACCGAAGGATATCAGCGTGCCGGGAAGCAACTTCATCACTGGCAGTACAATCGCAAAAGGCCGTATTGGGCAGGTTAAAAGCCTTCATCCTTTCTAAAAAGAAGGATAAATCAAAGGTTTCGGCTCCATCCAGGAGGGTTTTGGCGTTTCCCGGATCGATCCCTTCGGTATTGAAGAACATCTTCCGGGAATTGGCGATCCCCACCAGGTTGATACGGATCTGATGTTCATCGGCGAGGATCTCCCGGTGGACCGCGATTTGTTCCACCAAGGTTCCCCCGATAAGCCCCGTACCCATGATGAAAAGGTTAACCGAGCGGACTCCGGAAAGGAAAAAAGCCTCATGAATGGCGTTAAGGGCCTTGGCTTCATCCTGCCGGGATACCACGGTCGAAATATTGAGTTCCGACGAACCCTGGGCAATGGCGATAACATTAACCCCATTCCTTCCCAGGGCATGAAAAACCTTTCCGGAAATTCCCGAAGTTTTTTTCATCCGGGAACCTACCACGGCAATTATGGAAAGATCCTGCTCCACCACCGGCGGTTCAATAATCATGGAGGATATTTCCCAGGTAAGCTCATCTTTTATGGCCGCCGAAGCGGCCTTTCCGTCCTGGGGCAGTACCGCAAAACAGATGGAATATTCGCTGGACCCTTGAGAGATAAGGATAATATTTATCTTCCGTTTTGCCAGGGCCCCAAAAAGGCGGGAAGAAAACCCGGCGACCCCCGCCATACCGGAACCTTGAACCCTGACCAGGGCTACATTCCCGATGGAACTGATTCCCCGGATGGGAAAGGGACTTGGCTCCACTTCGTCCCGTATGATCGTTCCGGTTCCGGTGGGATTAAAGGTATTCCGGATTCTGATGGGAATACCCTTTTCCAGAGCCGGTCGTATGGTGGGAGGATGGAGAACCTTAGCGCCAAAATGGGAAAGTTCCATGGCTTCCACATAGGATATCTTTTCAATGGTAAAGGCGTTTTTTACCAGCCGGGGATCCGCGGTAAGAATACCGTCCACATCGGTCCATATCTCCACCATGTCGGCGTCTATGGCGGCGCCAAAGATGGCCGCGGACAGGTCCGAACCGCCCCGTCCTAAGGTAGTGGTATTCCCCCCGGCGCTGGCCCCGATAAAACCGGTGGCTATTTGGAGGGCAGGTCTTTTTGCCAGGGCCGATTTGATATTAAAAAAACTTTCCCCCAAGAGAAAACGGGCGGACCCGTATTGCTCATCGGTGGTTATGAGGGTACGGGTATCAAGGTAATCAGCAGGAATTCCCGAAACAGTACATATCCGGGCAATCAAAGGCGCCGAAAGCCGCTCCCCAAAGCTCATTATCGTATCGAGGATCCGGGAGGAAAGTTCCCTGAGGATCATCACTCCATCCAGGATACGGCTCAATTGGGCAAAGCAGGTATTGGTATACTCGTCCGCCTCCTCACGCATATCGCCTTTAAGAAAAAAAGCGCTCATATCCAGATGCCGCTTCCGCATGGTTGCTATTGTGGCGGTATAGGTACTATCTTCCCGGGAGGCTTTTTCGGCAATTTCGATTAACTCGTTGGTTATACCGGAAAAAGCGGAAACCACCACCACCCGGACTTTACCGGAATGTTCTTCATCCTTTAAAATCTCAATGAGCTTACCTACCGCATCAGGGGAACCAACCGAGGTACCCCCGAATTTTAGAACGAGCATATACTCTCCCTTTAGGGAACCTTTAAAAACTGAAATTTCAAAGGTTTTACCCGGTGTTTATACGACAACGAATGAGCGATCCTCTTCGGGGAAGTTCCGGAAACCAAGACCAGGATTTCCACTGTTTCCCTTTATATCTAGTGATAGCCCTTTTCAGCTTCTTTATCAAGAAGGTCGGAACTTTTTAACGTGGTTATTTCAAAAAAATCCTGCCCATCGCCATTCCATAGTTGACATCAATTATCAATTTTTATATAGTAAAACTGGTTTCAAGATCAGGGTCATGGGACCATGGAATTTTGAAACAGCCTGAGTCGTTTTGGGTCTTTTGTCTCCTTCGTCTAGTGGTTAGGACATCGGGTTTTCATCCCGACAACAGGGGTTCGACTCCCCTAGGAGATGTTTTGTTAAGAAAACGCTGAAAAATTTATTATGGAAAAAGAAGTATCTATAGGGGAAAGCGGGGAATTTGACGGTAAAATCACGAAGGATATTTACCTAATAGGGCGCGGGACTGGTCTTTGCTGTCAGATCATGTTTTAGTGATCACAAATTAAGCTAATCTATCGAATCACGGTTGTCCAGCAATGCTGCTAGGCACTTGTGTATGGCAGCGTAGTCAAAATTTTCCGCCTGCTCCCGAAGCCATTGGATCAATTCCTCTCCCTTTTCATAACGGTATTGTTCCAGCTCTCCCAGGGCCTCCTCGGTTTCATTTGAATTGAAGGCCGCGGTGGCTTCCGATAATCTCCTTAACAGTTCCCTGTCCGGTTCCGCCCGTCTTTCTTTGTCCTCCGCCGGCCGGCTTGCCTCCCATTCAGCAAGCAGTTTATTTAACCCTTCCGTCAATCCCCTGGCTTTCTCCGCCAATTCCCCATGCCGGGATTTTACCATTTTGATATTTCCTTCTTTCATCCCGAATTCCAGTTCCCGGGCCAGAGCCCCTGTTTCTACCGCGCCTATGGCATTACAGGTTCCTTTGAATCCGTGAACCTCTATCAAATAGTCGGCGGGCGATGATACCAGATCCTCGTTCATCTTCTCCAGAAGCGGCGGCGTGTGGGAGACAAAAGATTTGAGGATGGGCATATACGCTACCCCGCTGTTTCCATAGAGTATCAGGGCTGCCGTAAAATCTATCCCCTCCACCGGATGCTCCAAAAGCCACCTTCCCTCCGCGTCATTTTTCAGGGAAGGTTCCCGCCCCTGTATCCGCTCCATTGCCTGGCTTTCCGCTTCTTTCAGGGTCTCCTCGCTTTGTTTGTTTCTGATCCACTGATTGAGCACCGAGTCCAGCCGCTTTATATCGATGGGTTTGGGGATAAAATCGTTAAAGCCGTTTGCCAGAAACATTTCCCGGCTTCCCGCAATGGCGTTGGCGGTAAGGGCGATTATGGGTACGGTCCGGGCGTAATCGGTATCGATGTTGTTTCTGATAGTCCGGGTGGCTTCTGCCCCGTCCATCTCAGGCATCATGTGATCCATGAATACCACATCGTAGGCGGCTTCCCCTGCCTGGATACGTTCTATCGCCTCCTTTCCGCTTATGGCGGTATCCACCTTGAGGCCGTAGGGCATGAGGAGGCCGGTCATCACATCCAGGTTTGTCTGAAGGTCGTCCACCACCAGTACCTTCCCATAGGGCATATAGGAACGGACAAAGGTATTTCCCCGGCTTCGGTTTCGATCCTCGATAAAGCGGAAATTGCAGAG
>JAISOO010000048.1 GCA_031275595.1 Spirochaetaceae bacterium
GCCTTTCCCAAAACCCGGTTGGTTTTGTGGAAGGCTCTTGAAAAAACGGTCTGAAGCCCGTTTTTTCCCATAAATCCAAGGTTGCTTTCCCAAAAACTGAAGTTTTGGGAAAGCCTCCATGTACTGATGGAAGAGGGATTTATCCCCAAATGGATACTCAGGGTGAAGAAAAGACCGGCTTTTGGCTCAAGGGGGCCGTTAAAACCGCGGTTAAACCCGGAGCCCCTACATAGAGCCCGTATCGCCCCGCAAATACCGCAAAACCGCTCATTCTGAAGAAAACCACAAGCCCCACGACCACGCGAACATTTGCGGCAGGGCTGACCCCGTTCGCGGCTCAATGCTCCCCTTCGCCGGCCTACACGCCGCCCGGAGCCGATGTTTTCTTAAACTGAGGCGGTTTCAAGCCGCGGGAAAAAAACCGGGGTTGTCCTTCTGAGGAACAACCCCGGCGCCCCCTTTTTGCGGCGTTTTAATGAATCAACAACCCCGCCGGCGTATATTCTGGTCCAAAAACCCGGGCTTTTCCCGGTTCACTCTTCCGCTTCCTGCACCCGGAATGCCTGGGCCGCCTTGATCACGTCCTCGGCGATCTTTCCGGAGATGGGGGCATAGTGGTCGAATTCAACGCTGAAGGATCCGGTCCCGCTGGTGATGGACCGTAAATCTATGGAATACCGCAGCAGCTCCGCCTGGGGGACCTGGGCTTTAATTTCTTCGATCCCCCCTCCTACCGAGGCTTGCCCCTGAATTTTACCCCGTTTTCCCGACAGGTCGGACATCACATCCCCCAGGTACTTATCCTCCACAAAAACCGTCAGGTTCATGATCGGTTCCAGGAGGGTGGGAGCGGCCTGGCGCATGGCTTCCCGAAAGGCGTTCCGGGCGGCTAATTTAAAGGCCAATTCCGAGGAATCCACCGGGTGGTATTTCCCGTCCACAACCTTTACCTCCACATCCACCACAGGATACCCCGCCATGGTCCCCGATGCCATACCCTCCAGCACCCCCTTCTCGACGCCGGGGATATAGTTTTTCGGTATGGACCCGCCGAAGATGGCGTTGATGAACTGGTAGTTTTCCCCCCGGGGCAGGGGGGCGATCTCCAAAAGCACCTTGCCATACTGGCCGTGGCCGCCGGTTTGTTTCTTGTGGGTATATTCGGCTCCCGCCTTTTTGGTGATCGTTTCCCGGTAAGCCACGTGGGGCACATGGGTCTCCACCTCAATTTTCTGGTTTTGCTTGATCTTGTCCAGAATGATATTTACCTGGAGTTCCCCCATGCCGGAGATCACCGTTTCCTTGGTTTCCGTATTATACTGGTACCGGAAGGTCTTATCCTCCTCGGCGGCCCGGACCAGGAATTCCCCCAGTTTATCGTCGTCCTTTTTCGCCGCGGCGTTGACCGCCACGGAATGGACCGGTTCGGGGAGCCGGAGGGGTATAAAGTTGATGCCGCCGCTGCCGTCGGAAAGGGTATCGTTGGTTTTAAGGGTGGCGGATTTGGAGATGATCCCCACATCCCCCGCGTAAAGCTCCCGAATTTCCTCAAGCTTCTTGCCCTGGCAGGTATAGATCTTGCCTATCCGTTCTTTTTTGTTTTCCGAAACGTTGTGAGCCTCGGTATCCGCCGCGAGTTTCCCCCGGATCACCTTGATCCAGGAGAGTTTCCCCGAAAACTGGTCGTAACTGGTCTTGATCACCAGGGCCGCCATGGGTTTGTCCGGGTCTATGGGGATGTCCTTTTGGGTTCCGTCCTCCTCCAGGGAAACGTCCCGGGCTGTTTTGGGGTTGGGGCCTATATCGGCGATAAAATCCATGAGGGGGACAAGCCCGGAATTTTTCAAGGCCACCCCGGCAAAGGCGGGGACAAATTTATGTTCCGCCAGGGCCTCGATCAGCCCCCGGTGCATTTCTTCGGCGTCCAGCGAGCCCTTGTCAATGTACTTCTCCATAAGGGAATCGTCCCCCTCCGCGGCGGCCTCGATCAGCCGCTCCCGGGCGGCGGCAACGGCTTCGGCGTATTCGGCGGGGACCGCCCCCTCCTTTTCAACGGCGTCCCCCTGGGCAAAATAGGCCTTCTCATTGAGGACATCGATGACCCCCTGATAGGCGGCGCCGCTTCCCATGGGAAGCGTAACCGGCACCGGGGTAACCTTAAATTTTTCCCGGATATCCTCCAGGGTGTTTTGGTAGTTTCCCCGTTCGTCATCCAGCTTGGTGATAAAAACCCCCCGGGGTTTCTCCCGGCCCTCCAAATTCCGCCATAGTTTGATGGTTTCGATCTGAACCCCCGCGCGGCCATCCACGGTGAGGAGGGCGAATTCCGATGCCCGGAAACTCAGGATCACGTCCCCGATAAAATCCGAGGAACCGGGGGTGTCAAAAAAATTGATCTTCTTGCCGTTCCGCTCAATGTGGCCCAGGGCGGTATGGATGGAAATTTTCCGCTCGATTTCTTCGGGGCTGGAATCCCCGACGGTTTTCCCCGATTCCACCGTTTCCGCCTTGGGGACAGCCCCCCCCGCAAAAAGCAGGCGCTCAAACAGGGTCGTTTTTCCGGTCCCACCATGACCGGCGATGGATACGTTTTTTATCAGATCCGTGGTATAACTCATTGCAGCTTCTCCTTGAAGTACAATCCTATGGGGCGCCCTCAAACTTCAGGAACCCTCTAAAAACCGGAGTTTTTAGAGATCCGCTTGTGATTGTTTTGAAACAGCACCCGTATAGGAGCGTTGCGGGAAACCTCGGTTTCCGAACAGCCTCCGCTAAAATACCGCAATTTCGCCGCCCGGAGGCAGGAAACCGCAACAGGCTCCCAGCCAACCGAAGCATTGCCGGCGGCCGGCCGGGTTGTCAAACAAGCCTCATGCCTGAGCCGGTTCCAAAACCGGTTGTTTTGGAGCCGCCTTGTTTGACCTGACCGCTTTTCCTCATGTTCAGTTCCAGGATCGCCGGTTGAAACCGGCCTCATATGGTAAATCTAAGGCTGCTTTCCCAAAACCTGAAGTTTTGGGAAAGCCTCAGTATATATATGATGGAACGGTCTTGCCGGATTGTCAAGAAAAATACCTTTGTTTATAGTAAAAATATGGAAGAAAGAAGAAAAAATATCAAGGACCTGGAACAAAAAAAACAGGCGGAATTCCGCTCGATGACGGTGATGCTGGAAGATCTGGGGGAATCCCTGCTGTCCCGGGCGAAAACCGGGGAAGGGGACGCCGGGGAGCTTTTCGGGCAATACCAGCGGCTCCGGCAGGAAACAGCCGATGCAGAGGGGCTTATTACGGCCATACAGGAAGAGCTTGCCCGGCTCGGGCAGGCCGGTGAGGCCGCGGCCCGGGGCGAACAGGCCTTCTCCCGGGTCAGGCAGAACCTGGGCCGGCTCTATTACGGCCTTGGGGAGTGGGTTTTGGAGGACGAGGCCTACCGGGAGTTTGCCGAACCCCACCGGCAGCGGCTCGATCCCCTGCGGGACAAGATTAAATCCCTGGAAGACCGTCTTGAGGGGCTCGCGGGGAAGGATACGGCCAATATCTTGTTCCGGCTGGGCAAAAATACCCAGGCGCTGCTGCTCCGTTCGTCCCTGGAGAAGGCCCGGTCCGCCCTGCATGGGGCCTACGAAACCGCCGGGGAACAACTCGCCGGCCGGGCGGATTGGGTCCCCGAGAAAGGCGGGGAACTGGAGCGTTTCTGTGAGGAAATCAGGGAACTGGAGAAACAGGCGGAGACCCTGCGGGCCGAGTCGGAGCGGCTGCGGGAGGAACGGCGGCGGATCGCCGGCTCCCTCAACATCCAGGGAGGGCCGGTAAAGCGGATCAGGGTCCTGGAGAAAAAGATACTCCGGTTAAAAACCGATATTCAGGCGGTATCCGGCAAATACGGGGAGCTTGCCCTGGAAAAAGCCCGGAAGGGCGAATGGGAGACGGTCTTTGATCAGGACGACCGGCTGCTCCTTCAAAAAATAGAAGAAACCGGGAATTATATCAGGGATATCGAAACCCGGATTGAAAAAACCCGGGCTTCTCTGGCCATTGATGCGGAACGGGCCGCCGTCGCGCGGATGGAGAAGGCCGTATCGGATCGCCGCGGCCGGATTGCCGCCGCGGAAAAAGCCATCGGGGATCTGGAAGAACGGATCCGGAGGGCGAAACAGCGTATCGAGGAGTTGAAAAAGACAGAGGCTTATGGCACTAAAAACTGATAAAAAGGCCGCCGGGACGACCGGGAAAAAGGCCCCGGCGCCTGTCAGGGCGGAAAGCAAGGCGCCCCCGAAAACGGCCGGGGCGGCAAGCAAGGCGCCCCCGAAGCCGGCCAAGGCGGAAAGCAAGGCGCCCCCGAAAACGGCCGGGACGGAAAGCAAAACGTCCCCAAAAACGGCCGGGGCGGAAAGCAAGGCGCCCCCGAAGCCGGCCAAGGCGGAAAGCAAAGCGCCCCCGAAGCCGTCCGGGACGGCAAGCAAGGCGCCCCCGAAAACGGCCGGGGGGAATAAGCAAAGCCTCCCCCCAAAGGAAGCCGCCCCCATAAAAAGCGCCCAGGGCGGCGGGGTGTACGATGAGTCAAAGATCAAGACCCTTTCTTCCCTGGAGCATATACGCCTGCGGACCGGTATGTACATCGGCCGCCTGGGGGACGGTTCCAACCCCGATGACGGGATCTACGTCCTCCTGAAAGAGGTCATCGACAACGGCATCGACGAGTTTATCATGGGAAACGGGACGGCCATTGACGTGGAGGTCAGGGACGGTACGGTCAAGGTCCGGGACTACGGCCGGGGCATCCCCCTGGGGAAGCTGGTGGAATGTGTTTCGGTGATCAACACCGGGGCCAAGTACAACGACGATGTGTTCCAGTTCTCCGTGGGCCTGAACGGGGTGGGGACCAAGGCGGTAAACGCCCTGTCCTCCCACTTCCGCGTGGCGGCCTTCCGGGGCGGGGAGGGGGCGGAGGCGGTCTTTGAGCGGGGCGTCCTTACGAGCAGCCGTATGGGGAAGCTCAAAACCAGGCAGAAGGACGGCACCTATGTGGAGTTCACCCCGGACAAGGAGATCTTTGGAGACTACCAGTTCAACCCCGAATTCATCGAACGGCGGATCCTCAACTACACCTACCTGAATACCGGGCTGACCCTGAACTTTAACGGCAGATCCTACCTGTCCAAACGGGGCCTTTTTGATCTTTTGGAAGAAGAAACCGGGGATGACCGGCTCTACCCTATCGGTTATTACAAGGGGGATCGGATCGAGTTCGCCTTTACCCATACCAACAACTACGGGGAGGAATACTTTTCCTTCGTGAACGGCCAATACACCTCCGACGGGGGGACCCATCTTTCCGCTTTTAAGGAAGGGTTCCTCAAGGGGGTCCAGGCCTTCTTCAAGAAGGACTACCGCAGCGAGGATATTCGGGAGGGGATGATTGCCACGGTGGCGGTGAAACTTAAAAGTCCGGTTTTTGAGAGCCAGACCAAAAACAAGCTGGGCAACTCGGACATCCGGACCTGGATAGTCCAGGCGGTGAAGAACGCCGTGGAGGACTGGCTCCATAAAAACCCCGAGGGGGCCAAAAGCCTGGAACTGAAGATCATCGCCAACGAAAAGCTGCGGACCGAGCTTAACACGGTTAAAAAAGAAGCCCGGGAGGCGGCGAAAAAAATAGCCCTGAAGATCCCCAAGCTCAAGGACTGTAAGTACCACCTGGACGATGGGCTGCTGGGGCAAAATTCGACGATCTTTATCACCGAGGGGGATTCCGCCGCGGGGTCCATGGTTTCGAGCCGGGACGTGATGACCCAGGCCATATTCAGCCTCCGGGGCAAGATCGAGAATATGTTCGACAAAAAACGGGCGGCCATCTATAAAAACACGGAACTGTACAATATGATGATGGCCCTGGGGATCGAAAACGATGTCTCGGGCCTCCGCTACGCCCGGGTGGTGATCGCCACCGACGCGGACTTTGACGGCTTCCACATCAGAAACCTCCTCCTCACCTTTTTCCTCTCCTACTTTGAAGAATTGGTTACCGCCGGCCGGGTTTATATTCTGGAGACCCCCCTGTTCCGGGTGCGGACCAAAAAAGAAACCCGGTACTGCTACAACGAAAAGGAACGGGACGAGATTATCAAGGCCCTGGGCGCCCAAAGCGAAGTAACCCGGTTTAAGGGTTTGGGAGAGATAAGCCCCAAGGAGTTCGGCCAGTTCATCGGGGAGGATATACGCCTGGTGCCGGTGTCGGTGAGCACCCTCAAGGCGGTTCCCCAGGTGCTGAACTTTTATATGGGCAAGAACACCCCCGAGCGCCGGGAGTATATCATGCGGAACCTGATATGAGCGGGGGAGGGGCTTAGCCCAATTCAAAGATCCTCAGGTCCGGGATGGGGATTTCCCCTTCCGTCGTGAAAATGTCGTAGAAAAAGGACGAGGGCTGGGGGAATATCCAGTTGGTGACGGTGTACCTCCCGCCGCAGAGGAACACTTCCAGTGAGGAACGGTCGATGAGCATCCTTACGTCAATATCGCTTTCCCCGTCTTCATTGAGGGGAATGGTGATCTTCTCCTGCCGTCCGATACCGCTGTGCCCCTTGTCCAGGGTGAAAGTCCGGGAAGCGGGGTCCCACTGCAGAAGGGTTTTTTCTTTCCCGTCCGCGGAGGCCCGCAGGTGCATGGTCAGGAGGGCCCCCTTCTTCGGAATGGTAAAGGCGATTTCCAAGCAGTCCCCCTCTATGCCGGAAAGGTTGTTTCGTTTACCCGGCGCGAGGGAAAGGGGGCCGGCAAAGAGTTCCTTCTTGCGGAGCAGGGCTAGCTCCTCAACCGGCCTTTGACATACCACGCCGTTTTTCAGAAAAAGCTCCCGGGGAAAACAGAAGGCCCCGGCCCAGCCGTCCGTGAGGGTGGAGAAATCCCCCTTCCACAGATCCATCCAGCCGAAAAGGACGCGGCGCCCCCGGTCATCGGTAAAGACCTGGGGGGCGTAGAAATCGTAACCATAATCCGCCTTGCGCCAGTGTTTCTGCACAAAGGCGGGTTTTTCAAAATCCGCTTCCCCGGTGATGAACATAGTCCGGGCCTTTTCCATGTCGATGGGGGAGACTAGCAGCACCCAGGCGCCGTCCATCTCGAAAAAATTGGGGCACTCCCACATGATCCCCTGATCGCCGTTGGACTCGCAAAACCGGCCCGCCGCTTCCCATTGGCGCAGGTCCTTCGACTTGTAGAGCAAAACCCCGCCCCGGTTTTGCCGGGCGCAGCCGACCACGGCATACCAGTTTTCCCCGTGGCGGAAAACCTTGGGGTCCCTGAATTCCTCGCTGAAGCCGGCGGGGGCTCCGTTGATGACCGGATTCTTTTCGTATTTGGTAAAGTAGATGCCGTCCCGGCTGAAGGCAAGGCATTGGGTTTCCCGGGGGGAGCGCCCGTCGTGGTGGGCCGTGTAGATCAGGGTAAGTTCCCCGTTGTTATCCACCGCGCTGCCGGAAAAGCAGCCCGTCTCGTAATCCTGGTCCGGGTACAGGGCAATAGGCAGATGTTCCCAGTGAACCAGATCCCGGCTTACCGCGTGGCCCCAGTGCATGGGTCCCCACTTGGGGGCATAGGGGTTGTGCTGGTAAAAGGCGTGGTAGGTCCCCCGGAACTGGATAAGGCCGTTGGGATCGTTCATCCAGCCCTGCCGGGGCGTAAAATGGTATACCGGGCGGTAGTAATCCTGCATGGCGATTCCTCCTCAATTCTCAAACAGGAGCTTGTTTCAAAACCAGCCGGGTTTTGAAACAAGCTCAGGAAACTTCTGAATTTTTACGAAGTCCCCGTTAAGCGGTGTCTCCTTCGTGAAGGTAGACATCCAGTATGGTCTCGTCCCGCAGCCGGGGACGGTTTTCAATAAGATCAACCACGGCGGCCACGGAATGCTGGGCTATTTCCCGGATAGGCTGGACCACCGTGGTGATGTTCTGGGGTCCTATCTCGGAGATCAGGCTGCCGTCGTAACCTACCACCTTGAGTTTTTCCGGCACCGGGATACCCCGCTGGTGGGCCACCTTGAGGACCGCGCAGGCCGCCATATCCACGCCGAAGAAACCGTCAATCCGCGGCTGTTCGTTAAAAAGTTTATTCGCCGCCTGCAGATAAATGGCAAAATCCAGGCGGTTATAATTGGTGGGAATTTCATGCACCCGTATATTCCTCGCTTCCAGGAATTCGGCAAAGGCCAGGTACCGCGCGTCGGCGGGTTTCTCCACCCCCGCCTCGATGAACTGGGCCACTTCGCGGCAGCCCCGTTCCGCCAGGCGCCGGGCTGCCAGCCGTCCTCCCTTGGAATGGTCCGAACAAACCATGGGGATCCCCCTTCCCAGCCGCTGTTCCATGGAAACGATGGGCCCCTTGGCCCTGCGGTACTCTTCGTCTTCCAGCGCGTGGGAACCCATGATGATCCCGTCCACCGCCCGGCGGCGGAGCATATCCAGAAATTCCTGTTCCCGGTCCCTTCTCTGCATGGTGTCACAGACCACGGTTTTATAGCCCCGCATGTACAGTTCCATTTCCGCGTACTTGATATAGTCCCCAAAAAAGGGATGTCCGATATTCGGGACAATGATGGCAACCAGATTGTTGCTCTGCCTGCCCAGATTCCGGGCCATCTGATTGGGGGTAAACTCAAGTTCAGCCATAGTTTTTTCGATCTTGAGCCGGGCTTCAGCGGAAACATAGCCTGAGTTGTTTAGTACCCGGGAGACTGTGCCTATGCCAACCCCCGCCCGTTCCGCCACATCCCGTATGTTGGCCATAGATATTCCTATTCGTCCTGTTTTGGCGTTCACATCGTATCCGTTTTACCCTAATGCAACAATTCTGACGGCCGGAACGGAAAGCCCGCCCTCTTCCGTGAAAATATCGTAATAGATCGATGAGGGCTGGGGATAAATCCGGCTGGTAACGGTATATTTGCCCTGAAACAGAAACACCTCTATCGAGGATCGATCGATAAGGATCTGGGTCTCTATATCCCCGTCCTCCTTCTCCCAGGGGACTATAAATTTTTCGGAACGCCCGGCGCCGTATTGTGTCTTGTCCAGGGTAAAAACACAGGAGCCTAAATCCCATTGAAGAAGGGTTTTCTCCCGCCCATCGGCAGAAGCGCGGATCCACAGGTTAAGAACGGTCTTTTCCTCCGGTACGGCGGGGATAGTAAAGGCTATTT
>JAISOO010000050.1 GCA_031275595.1 Spirochaetaceae bacterium
GCCTTTCCCAAAACCCGGTTGGTTTTGGGAAAGGCTTCCGAAAAAGCGGTCTAAAGCCCGCTTTTTCCAATAAATCTAAGGTTGCTTTCCCAAAAACTGAAGTTTTGGGAAAGCCTCCATGGTTACAGAAATCTAAGGTTGCTTTCCCAAAAACTGAAGTTTTGGGAAAGCCTCATATGTTATTTCTGCGCGGGTCCTAACCGATCAATCAGGCGGTTCCATTGAGCGGTTGGAACCGCTTTTTAAACTGAGAGGAAAACGTGGGTATTCTTGATTTATTCAAATTAGACGGAAAAGCCGCTATTGTTACTGGCTGCGGACGGGGGCTGGGCCTTGGTATTGCCCAGGGGCTTGCCGAAGCCGGCGCCGGCATCATGGGCGTGGGCTTCGCTCCCGATGCCCCGGCGTGCAAAAAAGCGGTTGAAGCCTGCGGGAGAAAATTCCATTACCTTTCGGCGGATCTCAAATCTCAAAAACCTATTCCCGAAATACTCGAGGAAACCCTGAAAGTTTTTGGCCGGGTGGACATCCTGGTAAATAACGCGGGGACCATCAAACGCGCCGATTCGGTGGATTTTACCGAGGAGGATTGGGATGAGGTGATGAATGTCAACCTAAAAAGCCTTTTTTTCCTCAGCCAGGCCGCGGCCAAACAGTTCATCAAACAGGGCTCCGGGGGGAAAATCATACACATCGCCTCCCTGCTCTCGTTTCAGGGAGGTATCCGGATACCCTCCTATACGGCGGCAAAAAGCGGGATCAAAGGACTCACCATGCTCATGGCCAATGAATGGGCAAAATACGGCATCAACATAAACGCCATCGCTCCGGGCTACTTTGAAACAGACAACACCGCTGCCCTCAGGGCGGATCAAAAGCGTCATGCGGAGATCACCAGCCGCATTCCCGCCGGCCGCTGGGGTGTCCCGCAGGACCTTGCAGGGGCCGCGGTTTTTCTCGCCTCGCCGGCATCGGGCTATATCAACGGGTTTACCATCGCCGTGGACGGAGGATGGCTCGGCAGATAGGGTGTGAAAGATTGCACTAAAACAGCACAAAACCTCATGACCGGAGAAGCCGCCAAGGCCGGAGCCCGGGGGATGAGGGGCGCCGGACAGGGAAACGGGCCATGCCGCGGCATTCCCCTACAACCGGGAATTCAGCATATCGCTGGTTACGATGACATCCCTCCCCAGGCCCAGTACGTTTTCCACCGCAACCGCCCCGATCCCCAGGGGCTCCCTGATGGTTATGGTATTGAGGAAGGCCATCACCTCCCGGATCTTGTCCTTGGGGATTTCCCCCCTGGTACGGACCGGCAATACCGGTGCCTGGGGAAAAATAGTACGGACCGTGGTGGTCAAGGTCCTGGCGGGATGGGTAATTTCAGCCTCCGCAAAGCCTATCCCCCGTTTGCATTGGTTTCCGGTAATTTTAAAGCCCTCCGCTTTTTTTTCCACCGTAAGACGGCACCCATTGGGACAGACGATACAGGTTAAAAGCCTTTTTTCATCCCTATCCATGCTCACGCTTCCTCCAGGCTGAAATCGATCCGGTCCCCCCGGCGGAGGTCCAGGTTCTCCAGGGGCAGCAGGATCCGCTCCATCTCCGGGGGCCGGAGTTGGGAATAGTTCCGGCGGAAAAATTCCCGGCCCCCGGCCCGGACCCGCAGGACGGTCCTGCCCCGTTCTTCCCGGGCGCGGAAAAATACCGGTATTTCCCGTTCCGTATAATCCATATCCACGCGCTGGGGGCTCAGGCAGAGAAAGGTTTCATCCGCGGTGAGATCCGCGAAATGCCCTTCCGCCCGCCGGTCAAGGCCGCAGGGCGCGGTCCGGGCGGCGGTCAACGCCGCACAGTGTCCCGCGGCCGCACCGCTCTCGGATACGTAATCCACGAGGTCATTCACCAGCAGGGCGTTACCGCAGCTAAAAATACCGGATATCATGGTCATGTAGCGCTGGTCACACACGGGACCCTTGGTGGCAGGATGGATCAATACCCCCAGGGTTTCGGCAAGCTCATTTTCCGGGATAAGCCCCACGGAAAGGATGAGGCCGTCGCAGTCTATCCGCTCTCGGGTTCCGGGAATCGGCCGCATACTCCCGTCCACCCGGCTTATCTCTACCGCCTCAAGCCGTTCCCGGCCGAAAACTCTGGTAACCGTATGGCCGGTCAGCAGGGGAATATCAAAATCCTCAAGGCACTGGGCGATATTCCGGGAAAGCCCCGAGGGGCTTTGCTTCGCCTCGTAGACCCCCAGAACTTCCGCCCCTTCCAGGGTGAGGCGCCGGGCCATGATAAGGCCGATGTCCCCGGACCCCAGGATCACGCAGCGCCGGGCCGGGAGCTGCCCCAGGATGTTGGTGTAATACTGGGCCTGCCCGGCGGTGAAGATCCCCGCGGGCCTCGTTCCGTGGATGCTTACCTGCCGGGCGGTCCGTTCCCGGCATCCCGTGGAAAGGATCAGGGTTTTGGTTTGCAGGACATCGACCCCTCCCCGGCTCACCAGGGTCAATTCAAAACCGTCCCCTGGTTTACTTATTTTTGAGGCGAAACTGTGGAGCCGCACCGTAACCCCGGTGTCTCCCAGGGTTGCAAGATAGCGGTGGGCGTATTCGGGACCGCTTAACTTTTCCCCAAACCGGATAAGCCCAAAGCCGTCGTGGATGCACTGTTTCAGGATACCCCCCAACCGGCCTTCCCGTTCCACCAGCAGCACCCGGGCCCCGGCCTGGTCCGCGGCGATAGCGGCGGCCAGCCCCGCGGGCCCCCCGCCGATAACGGTCACATCGTAGGCATCGGGCCGCGATCCCAAGGAAAGCCCCTCATCCTTCATTTTTTTCATCCTCCCCGCCTTTTTTTGCGGGGCCCCAGAGCACCCCGGAGCCGGGACCGTCCTTGGTCACCGCTTCCAAAGGGATGCCCTTTTCCCCGGCAATGAGCTTGAGAATCACCGGGCCGCAGAACCCGCCCTGACAGCGGCCCATCCCCGGACGGACCCGCCGCTTGACCCCGTCCAGGGTGTCGCAGGGTATGGGACGGCGCAGGCTGTCCAGGATCTCCCCCCGACTCACCTCCTCACAACGGCAGAGGATGATCCCGTAATCGGGATTTTCTTTGATCAAGGCCCGCCGTTCTTCCCTCTCCATCAGGGCGGTATGGGGAATGGGCCGGCGGAGGGGATTGAAATAGCGGTTGATCTCCACCGGCCGGCCTGAAGACTCCAGCAGTTCCTTGACAAACCGGGCCACATCCAGGGCGATGGCCGGAGCCGCGGTCAGCCCCGGAGACTGGATCCCCGCGGCGTGGACCAGGTTGACGGTTCGGAAGCCCTTACATACCACAAAGTCCTCTTCATAGGTAGGGGCCCGGACCCCGGCAAAATAGGTGATGATCTGTCCGGGGGAAAGTCCTGAAGTCGTTGCCTTAAATTTGGCAAAGACAGCCTCGATGGATGGGGCGGCGGTGGCAAAATTCTCCTTCTCAAAGGTTTCTATTGCGTCGGGCCCCACGAGGAGGTTTCCGTGGACGGTTCGTATTATACCGCCTCCCTTGGAGTGGGCGTTCAGCGAGGAGGTCCCGATTTTGCTGGCAATGGTCCGGACCAAAGCCGGCGTTACCTTTTTATCCAGGATGGCATTGGTCCCCCGCCGGGGATGGATCGAATAAAACCGGTCCCCCGCCATGGCGGCGATATCATCGGCAAACACCCCGGCGGCATTCACCACCACCCGGGGATAAACCGTACCCCGGTTGGTCTTTACCTGGGTAATCCGGCCCTCTTGGAGGCTCATCCCCAACACCGCCGTATCCAGGCTCAAACGCACCCCGTTTTGGACCGCGTTTTCCCCATAGGCGATGGTCAGCCCGTAGGGACAAACAATACCGGCGGAGGGGAAAAAGAGGGCCGCCGCCAGATCTTCCCGCAGCCCCGGTTCCTTCCGGTGAAGTTCCTTTTTCCCGATCACCCGGACCCCGGGCACCCCCAGCCACTTCCAGTAGAGCAGGGAAAGGTACAGAACGGGCTTGAACCAGGACGTGCTGAAACAGAGGTATTGGCCGGTCCGTTCAAAATCAACCCCCAATTCCCGGGTAATATGATCGTACATGATGTTTCCCAGGCGGTTATAGTGATGCTTCCGGCTCCCCTTCCGGAGGTCTATCCCGGGGTGGACCATCCCGTCGTTGCGGCTTGAGGCATGTTTGGCCACATCGTGTTCTTTATCGACCAGGAGGATATTCAGCTTATACCGGGCCAGTTCCCGGGCCGCGGCGCAGCCCGAAATCCCCGCGCCAATGACCAGCACGTCGGGGCGCTCCCCCTCCAGACCGGTATCGTGTAACGCCGGGAGCCGCATGGGGGGAATTTCGGCGCCCAAAAGCCGGATGTTGTTCACCAGGCCCCGGTACCGCGGTTTCCTGAACAGCCCCGGCTTCGACACCCCCATGGCCCCGGCCCGCACAATATCGGCCCAGTTTTCAAGCTCCCCCTCAAGCAGCAGACACCCGTCTGCTTCCCGGGCGGTCACCTTCCCCCCGAATTCCCCACACAGCCTTCGATTTATCCGGTCTATATATCCCATATAAACAGTATACTACACAAAAAAACATCAAAGTAGTACCCGCAGCAGGGCATCGGCGTTTGCTTTTTTCCCGGTTTTTTGTTCCGCGTTAAAGCAAAATGACGAGTCAGGCCCATATACTGTATATGAGATCATTACGCAAGCTGAAACAAGGGGTGTGGTACGAGATCCGTACCCGCGTCAACAACCGGGAACCGCTCTTCCGCCGGTATACGGCCCTGGCGCTTTTCGCCCGGGTGTTCCGTGAAACCAAGGGCCAGTTCGATTTCGAGATTTTGGGGCTGTGT
>JAISOO010000058.1 GCA_031275595.1 Spirochaetaceae bacterium
GCCTTTCCCAAAACCCGGTTGGTTTTGGGAAAGGCTTCCGAAAAAGCGGTCTAAAGCCCGCTTTTTCCAATAAATCTAAGGTTGCTTTCCCAAAAACTGAAGTTTTGGGAAAGCCTCCACCCTTTGAAAGATGTTCGCACCGGTCTACTCATCTAACCCCATCCCGGTTCAAATTCCAAGCTCTCTTCAGGGTTCCGTCGGTAAAATATTCTTCCCCCATTTCAAAAATACCGTCCCCGTCCCAATCGCTTTGGGAGGATTCAATACCCCAACCATAATCCGCAGCCCCCTCCCGAAGCTCCCCCCTGGGGGCGGGTTCCCGGGTCTGTCCCCCCGGGGGGGAATCAAAAAACAAATAATCCCCGGAGGATGAGAACTCCTCCCGAAACCGCCGTATGGTTTCCATCCGTCCGTCAAGATCCAGATCTATCCGCTGGAACAGGGGCCTGCCGGACCTGAATTCGGTTTCCGAAACGAGCCGTTCGTCCAGAAACTCCACCGCCCTTTGGGGTATGCCCCGGTCAAACTCCACCCGTTCCAGGGCCTTATCAAAATTGCTCCCGGGCCTTTCCGCATAAAGGGAAAAAGACACCAGGGTACGCCGGGTTATCCGGCCAGCCAGGGGATCCCCCTCCGGAAGGGAAAACCCCGCAAAATCAACGAACCTGACCGGAGCATAAAAAAACTCAAAGGGGCGGGGGACGTACTTTACCCCTTCCCAAAAAACAACCCGCACCGCCGGGTATTGTTCCCAGTGGATCACCCCCTTAATCCGGTCCTCGTCCTTTACCGGATAGGCAAAGACCTCCCCCCCGGGATCCCCGGAAAAGGCCGGCGTTTTAAGAGAAACCACCAAGGTTCCTTGTTCCGGTACTCCCTGGTTAAAGGAAATCAAAAGCTCCGCAAGCCCGTCCTGATCCGGATCATACCAGTAAGACTCCGGAAGCCCCCCGGAAAAAGCGGTTTTGACTTCAGGGTACCCATCCTGATCCCTATCATCCATAATAACACCGGAAAAGGCCGAAAGGTTTCGGCTAAAACGCTCCCGGCTCTCGGGGGTACGGAGAAGGTTCCAGACGGAAAGCAGGAGGGTCCGGTCTACATCAAGTTTTCCGGGGGTTTTGGAAGTAACGAGAAACCGGGGAAAAAAAAGCTCCTCCAGCGCCTGGGCTTCGTCAATAAGCCCCAGTTCCAGGGCCGCAGGAATTGAAGCGGCCTTGGGATCCCCCGTGGCCCGGTAGGCCGCGGTGAACCGGCGGGCCGAGTCACGATCGGCGATAAAGGGAACCGCCGCATAGGCCAGCTCCCCGTCCAGCTCTAAAAGCAGGGGCAGCCGGCGGAGGGCGATACGGATCAGGGAGCGTTCGTTTGGTTCATTTTCTCCGGGGTCCAATTCCGGGATATTGCTTAATCGGGGATAACGGGACCGGAAAAACGCAAAGAGGAGCCGTACCGGTCTGGGATCCCAGGGGTATTGCTCCAAAGCCCGCGCCATGGTCCGGCTGAAATCCTCTCTGTCCCCCAGCCCTTTGAGGGCGGCAAGGCGGAGATTGATCTGATCGGCTCCGGGGGGAATACGGCTTAGAACCCTGAGGGCTTCGGTAAAGGACCGCAGGATAATCAGGGTCTCCGCTTCCAGGAGCCTCGCCTCATCCGCCGAATAGGCATACCACCGGTCCGCCTCAAGGCCGCGGCGCAAGGCTTCAAGCACCGCCCCCTTTGGGGCATCTTCGTGAAACCGGGCCCGGGCCAAAAGGTAGGAAAGGTCCGAAGAAACATCGGCAAAATCCGCGGCCCGTTCCAGAACCTCCCGGGCCTCCTTCCAGCGGCCTTCTTCTACGGCCTGCTCCGCCCATTGGATATACCATTCCGCCATGGCCGCGTCCCCCTCGGGGGGGGGCTTGCCATACTGCTGGGCATATCCGGGGGCGGCAAGCGCCAAGATAACCCACAAACCTAAAAAAAAGCGGATCATCTTAGCCTTCCGGAGGGGACTCCCCTTTTTCGGAGGGAACCCCCCCCGCCTCCGTCCCCGGGGGATCCCCCGGGTTTTCACGGGGAAGGGCATCATCCCGATCCCGGGGGGGCAGTCCCAAAAGAACCCGTACCTCATCGTCGATGAGGGTCTCCCGGTTTATCAAGGCGTCGGCCAGCTTTTCCAACTCGTCTTTATGGCTTTTCAGGATACGCTCCGCGGAATCTCTCGCGGTGTCTAATATGTTTTTTACGGCCCGGTCGATACCTTGGGCGGTCTCCTCGGAATAATCCTTGTGCCGGGCGATTTCCTTCCCCAGGAATATGGGTTCTTCCTCCTGGCCGTAGGTTACCGGTCCCAATTCATCGGCCATGCCCCATTCACAGACCATACGCCGGGCCATATCCGTGGCCTGTTCAAGGTCCTGCTTGGTTCCGGTGGTGGTCTCGTCGTAAAAGAGCCGTTCCGCCACCCAACCGCCGTAGCAGATCACGATCCGGTCCATGATCCAGCCCCTGGTACGGCTGTAACTATCCTCTTCCGGCAGGGACATGGCCATTCCCAGCGCCCGGCCGTGGGGAATAATGGTTACCTTGTGGAGGGGATCGGCGTTTTTGAGGAAATAGTGGAGCATGGCATGACCGGCTTCGTGGATGGCGGTCATCCGCCGCTCCTTCTCCGATATGGCCAGGGTCTTCCGGGCAACACCCATGAGGATCTTATCCCGGGCTTCCTCAAAATCCGGCATTCCCACGGTGTTTTTATCCTTCCGGGCGGCAAAAAGGGCGGCTTCGTTTACCAAATTGGCGATTTCCGCCCCGCTCATTCCCGGGGTCGCCCGGGCTATCCGGGCCAGGTCGACCTCCTGGGCCAGGGGAATTTTGACGGCGTGGATCTTGAGGATCGATTCCCGCTCCTTAATGTCCGGCATGGCCACCACCACCTGCCGGTCAAAACGTCCGGGCCGGAGCAGGGCCGGGTCAAGCACATCCGGGCGGTTGGTGGCGGCCAGGATGATGACCCCGTCCTTGGAGTCAAAGCCGTCCATTTCCACCAAAAGCTGATTCAGGGTTTGTTCCCGCTCGTCATGGCCTCCCCCGTATCCCGCTCCCCGGGTTCTGCCAACGGCGTCCAATTCATCGATAAAGATGATGCAGGGGGCGCTGCGCCGGCCCTGCTCAAAGAGGTCCCGGACCCGGCTCGCCCCGACTCCGACAAACATTTCCACGAAATCGGAACCGGACATATGAAAATAGGCCACCCCCGCCTCCCCGGCTACGGCCTTGGCCATGAGGGTTTTTCCGGTTCCGGGCATACCCACCAGGAGTACCCCCTTGGGAATCCGGGCCCCCATTTTGGTGAATTTCTGGGGCTCTTTAAGGAAGGCCACCACCTCCTGCAACTCGTATTTGGCGTCATCCTGGCCGGCCACATCGGCAAAGGTGGTCCTTTTCCCCTCGTCCTGATACCGCTTCGCCCGGCTTTTGCCAAACTGAAAGGCCTTGTTGCCTGACCCCTGCATATTCCTGAACATGATCCAGATAAAACCAAAGCCGATGAGCCAGGGAAGGAATTCCAGGAAGATCCGCCAGGGGCTGATCCCCGCGGTTGCCCCGGATACATTGATGTTTTTTGCCCGCAGTTCCGGCAGCAACCCCGGGTCCTGGTAGGGGATCAGGGTTTTAAAATAGGACTTATCCCGCAGGGTCCCCTCAATGATACTGTTGTCATGGATGGTAACCGCGATAACCTCATTCATCTCCAGATAGGTCGTAAAAGCCGAATAGGGGATCTCCCGGACAGCCGACTCCTTGGGCTTAAAAAAATAGGCAATAAAAAGACCCACCATGATAAGAAAAAATATCAAGGCAAAACGATTGGGCCGGCCGGTCTGTAAAGAGGGCCGAGGCGGCATATTGTTATTTTGATCATTAAACATCAGTACCCCCGGCAAGGGAAAAGAAAAAAAACGGCGGTCCCTCCGCTCCGGCTTCCCTTTCCCTGCGCAATAAAATCACCGGTCCCTTCCGGTCCAGGCCGATTACCGCGGCCGTACCTTCCGCATCCCCGATGTTTATAATATCGGTATACTCCGATCGGGGCATCCTCGCAAGGGCCTTTTTAACGGACCGTTTTCGTCCTTTTACGATAATAACATCGTCATGAAAATTCCGTCGTACTACCAGGGGAAGGAGGGCGAAAAAGCCTTTTTTCCCCTCCCCGGGACCGGCGGTTTCAATAACAAACCCCTTGAGCTTATAGCGTCCCGGCTCTTTAATCAACCGCGAAAATCCCGCCTCATACTCCCCCCCGGGGGAAAGGGCAAAAATTCTATCCCCCCGGTCTTCTATCCGCAGGGGACCCGCATCCAGGGCGGAAATGCCCCCCCGGGCAAAAAGCCGGATAACCTCCCGCCGGGGTTCCCGGGCCCCCCGGGGCCGGACCCTGTCCGGGTTAAACCCGGCGCCCCCCTCCCCCGCTTTCAGCCGGTCCGCGGCCAAAAACAGGGCCTCCTCCCGGATGATTTCCGGCGCCGCGAAAAAATCTTCCCGGGGGAGGGCCAGGGCCCGGTGCCCGGCAGACTCCCAGGGGAGCCCGCAACGGGCGGAGGCGGTGATAAAGGCCGCCGCAAGACCTTGGGTTTCCCCAAAAACCGGGAGAGATCGCTGCCAGAAGGGAAACAACTCATCCAGGATGGGAATGAGCTTGTTCCGGATACGGTTCCGCAAGAAACCGTTATCCGCGTTGGTAGAATCGGTTCGGTAGGAAAGATTCCGGTCCTCCAGATAACGGAGCACCGCTGACCGATCCTGATCCAGGAGGGGACGAAACAGGCGGCTCCGGGATCGGGGTATGCCGGCCAGCCCCGCGGGACCGGCCCCCCGCAAAAAACGCATCAGGATCGTTTCCCGGAGATCGTTCCGGGTATGGGCGGTGAGGATCCGATCCGCCCCGATCCGCCGGGCCTCCCGGTTCCACGCGGCATGGCGGTAGAGCCGGGCCGCTCCCTCCAGCCCGATACCCCGCCGCCGGGCGGCCTCCGCCACCCTTCCCGGCGGTATGGAAACAACCCTGCAGGGTATCTCCAGAAAGGCGCAGAGCTTTTTTACCCACCGGGCATCCCCCCGGCTTTCTTCCCGGGACCGAATTCCGTGGTCCACATGGAGGCAAAAAAGGTCAAACCCTAAATTCTCCTGCAGGGCCGACAGGGCGGCCAGCATAGCGGTAGAATCGGCCCCGCCGGAAACAGCCGCCAACAGCCGAAACCCTTTCCTGACCACGGTCCCCAGTTCCCGGGCAACCGCTTCTTCAAAGGCATTCATCACCCGGCCATCATCCCCACAACCGTTTTCCCCCGGAGAACTGAAGGGGTTTGACCGTATCCCGAACCGGGCCCCGCCGGGGGGTTAGGATTTTGCCTCAGCCTCGGGGGCGGCGGCCTCTTCTTCCGCGGCCGCGGCGGTTTCAGCCTTGGCGAACTTCACCAGGGCCACCACCTGGTCGCCCCCTGAAATAAGCCGCACCCCCGAACCCAGAGCCATATCCCGAACGTGGATCGACTGATTCACCTTGAGGTCTGAAACATCCACATCGATCCGCTCGGGAAGATCCTTGGGGAGACATTCCACCTCAATATCGTGCAGGGGGGATTCCAGGATACCCCCCTCCCGGACCCCGATGGGATTTCCATGGATATGTACCGATACCCGGGCCCGCAGGGGAGTATTACTTTCCACCTCATAAAAATCCACATGGAGGACCTTTCCATCGGTGATATTCCGCTGGGTATCCTTAACAAAGGCATCGTGGATATTGCCGTCTACTTCAACCTTGACGATGGTGCTTTCAGAAATACCCCTAACCCCATGGATAAACTCCACGGCATCCAGATCGATGGAGAGGGCCTTGCCTGAACGTCCGTAGATCACCGCCGGAATACGTCCGGCATTACGGATCCGGCGGGCGTCCCCGGAACCTGTGCTGGCCCTGTTCCGGGCCGCGAAAACAACCTGACTCATTACGCTGCAACTCCTCTTATAGCCCTCCACGGGGCCGTGTTATACCTTTCTGGGACGACAGGGTTCGCCCTCCTGCCCTCAACATCCTGTTTCGGGCCTCCGGGCCGGGGTTCAGCCCTGCCGGCGCCATCCCTGGCGCCTTTTCCTCCCTTAGGTCGGCGGGCTGAACCCTTCGAACCCTGCCTGGTCCACGGACATAAACCTTTCTGGGACGACAGGGTTCGAACCTGTGCATGCCGGAGCCAAAACCCGGTGGCTTACCACTTGCCTACGTCCCAATTATAGACGCCCCGCAAAAATCAATTTCGGAGGCGCCCATAGTCCTAAATCTCTACAGAAGGATCGTCCTGAACATTTCCGGAATCGTATTTTTCCAGGATCTTCTTCTGTAACTCCGCGCGGAATTCGGGATGAATCGGATGGGCCACATCCTTGTATTCTCCTATCCTCGTCTTCCTGCTTGGCATGGCGATGAATACACCGCTTTTACCCTCAATGATTTTTACATTATGAACTACAAAGCAGTCATCAAATGTAACCGTTACATATGCCTTTAATTTACCCTCACCGGCCACTTTACGGACCCTAATGTCGGTTATCTCCATGGCGCTTCTCCTTTTTCTCGGTCCAGGTTAACATAATATTATTGTAATACCGCCTTGCCCGAACGCGCAAGAGGAAAGGTTATTCTGACAAAATTCCATTCCTCCAAGAGGATTTTTATCGCCCGATCCGCCGCTCCTCCATTCGTAAAAATTCCAAAGCAGGTCGATCCCGATCCGGATAAGCCCGCAAATTCCGCGCCCAGGGCCTTAAGACTCAAAATTATCCCTCGATAAGCCCCGGCCGCCTCACCGGGGCCCCTCTCCAAAAAAAGGGGCAAAAAATCATTCCCATAGGGCCATAAAGCCGGCGGCCCGCAAAGGGCCTTTGCCAAGGCCCCCGGATCAAGTTCCTTCGGCACCGGCCATCCCCTCCCCCGCTCCGCGTCCAAAAGGCGGAAAGCTCCGGCGGTATCCTGGGGAAACCCCGGATTAACCAAAACCACCCGGATGTTTTGGGGGTGATCCAGGGGGGTAAGCGCTTCCCCCCGGCCGTAAACCAGGGCCGCCCCGGGGGAAAGGAAAAAGGGCACATCGCTCCCCAGGGCCTCGGCCAGGACCCCCAGGGCGGCCTGAGACAGGCCGGTCCCCGCCGCCTGATCCAGGGCCAAAAGAACCGCCGCCGCATCCGAGGAACCACCCCCCAGACCCCCCCCCAGGGGAATCCGTTTATCCAACTCAATTCGCAGGGCCCGGTCAAAGCCGGTTTTTGCCCGGAAAAGCGCGGCGGCCCGGTAGGCCAGGTCCTCTTCCGGGGGAAAAGGCAAGTCCCCCTGGGGAAGCAGACAATTCCTGAACAATTCACAGGCCCCCGGACCCTTTGAAACGCCGATCCGCAGGGTATCCCCCCACTCCAGGGCCAAAAAAACACTTTCCAGGGCATGATACCCATCGGCCCGAAGCCCTTTAACCCGGAGGTGCAGATTAATCTTGCAAGGGGCCTCCCGGGTTACCACCGGAAACCCCCCTGCCGGTTTTTGTTTACCTTTTCCATCGGCTCTCCCGATCCGGCCGCCGCATGAGCGGGGGGCTGTCTCTCAAGCCGGCTGACCGGGGACAAACCCTAGGAGAGAAGTATACCAAAAAAAACGGAATCCTGTAAAGCGCGTTGCCGTCAGGATGCAAAAAAAATAAAAAAAATGCTTAATTAGGCAAAAAGTAGTTGACAGATACTGAAACTCTCCCTTATGTTTCAAGAGAAATAATCTTAATATGGAGAAAACGATGGTTCTGGATGAGACCATGAATACCAGGCGGATCCCCGCAGACGACTTAGGTTTGTCATATGAACTCGCCATGATTCCCCTGATGGATGAGCGCCATGACAAGTTTCCCGTTCCTTTTTTCATCTTCGATGATGAGGACGAAGATGAGGACGACCTTGACGAAGAAGATGATTTCGACGACATGGACGACGGGTTTGATGACGACTTCGAGGATGATGATTTTGATGACGAAGACGATGATTACGATGACGAAGACGATGATTACGACTATGAAGAGGATGTCGATTACGACGATTTTGAGGAATAGGGTCGGTCGTTGCTAGAAAGTACGTCTTGGGGAAGGTCTTTTTCTAAAAGTATAGGATCTCAGCGGCGCTCCAAAGCCGTTCCAGCTCATAAAAAGCACGGGAATTGACTGTCATAAGATGGATAACGATATTTCCCATATCTATCAGGTTCCATTCGTCATCAAAGGATCGTTTATGGGAACCCCGGTGGATATCCAGCCCGTGCTGATGGGCGAATTCCCGGATATACCGCTCCAGCCCCTGGAGATGGGTACGGGAAGAGACCGTGGCGATAACGAAAAAATCCGTCCACATATGGAGGGGGCGGAGGTCCATGACTACCACATCCCCGCCCTTGTGTTCCCGGAGGAGCCCCCCCAAGGCCAGGGCGGCGGCTTTATTGTCCATCGGTAACGTATCGTCCATTAAAATCCCTTCCCAATATCAGGGTAAAATCAGATTTATATTCAAAATTTTGCAGATCCATATCCGCCTCTATTTCCAGTTCATCAAGGTCCAGGGATTCGTACCGAATGTTGCTGCACCGCAGCACCTCCGCAAAGGTCTCGACGATATTCGCATACCCGGAACGGTCGATAATTTCCGTTTTTTCGTAATCATTGCGATCGGCGTTTCCGATGGAAATAACATCGTATCCAAACCCCCGAAGGAGCTCGGCGGTCCTTCCCGCAAGGCCGGTGGCGGAGGTCCCGTTGAGGACCTCCACGGTAAAGATCCGCTCATTGACGGCCCCTTCTACCTGGCGGGTAAGGGAACCCAGGGCCTGACGTACAATTTCTTTGATGAGATTGCCGTCATAGGAGGGGAACAACAGGGGTTGACCCGAAACAACCCGGCTGATCCCCCCAACGGAATGGATCCCCACCCGGTCGGTATCAATTCCGGCGTATTCGTCGAAAAGCCGGACCCGGATGCGCTGGTTCATGGTGGTCTTCATGAAGGACTGGCATAAACGAAGCGCCCGGGGGCTTTTGAGGATCTCGTTTTTTTCCCCAAGACCCTTGATTAAGCCCAGGAAGAACCGCTGTCTGCGGAATCGGGTTAATTCGGGGTCCTCCTCGGGGAGTTCATAGGTAATGTAGTCCTGGGCCTTATCCCCGTCGAGCCGGATAACCCCCGAAGGAAAGAGGATCGGGGGGTCGCCGTAAATTTCCACCACCCCGGGGATGAATATTTCCACCCCTTCGATCAGATCCACGATTTTGCCCAGGTTTTCCATGGTCAAAATCACGGAATTATTGATATCTATCCCCAAGAGATTTCCGATTTCTCCCTCAAAGGCGGAATTTTTTTGGGGGTCGTAGAGGGTATCTATCCGGTCCACCCGGTTTATACGAGGAATAATAAGCCCCACCTCTCCGGGAATATCAAAAACCGCGGCCCGCTTGGTAGAAGGGTAATAGAAGAGTACATAAGAGCAGAGGGGCTTTCCGTCCTTTTCTATGATAAACAGGGTGTTGATAACCCGATCCTGGGCAAGGGCGTCTTCTATAGGGTCAGACTGCAGGCTGCGGACAACAAAAAAAACGCCCCCCCCCAGGAGTACGACAATGATAACCAGGAGCAGAAGACTCGCATCGGTCCTGACCCTTTTCATCACATCCTCCTTTTATGGATCGCCGCCAACAGCCGCTTGGTACTCTCCGATATATCCACGTTCCGGGAGGAGAGGTAAACCACGGTGTTGTCCACCACCGCGGTGAATAACGATTCCAAATCAGGGTAATGGTTTAGTTCCCGGAGCCGGGAATCTACCTCCTGCCGGGAAGGCTCGATTTTATCGGCAATAAAAACCGCCTTCGCCAGGGAGCCCATGGATATATCCCCGGTGGTATGGAGCCGTACCGCCTCCAGGATACTTTCATTATGAACACCAAACCGGTCCTTGAGCAAGACTGCGGCGGCCCGGGCGTGGAGCAGGGAAACTTTTTTATATTCCATGGGGGAGATCCCCTGGCCGTCACTACCGGCAAGGCGGATCAATGCCTCCTCCGGGAGCGGTTTGGCCATATCATGGGCTATCCCCGCCAGGTAACCCGCGGCGGCGTCCAGGTCAAACCGGAGACAGATGTCATAGGCGAGGAGGGCGGTATTCCGGGAGTGGAGAAAGCGGCCCGAAGCCAGGATTGAACGGACCACGGTTTCTATCCTCCCGATGAGCTCCCAGGAAACGTTTTGAGAACCGATCCCCTCCCCGCCGGAATCCCCGGGAGCGGCCGCGGGTTTCACCCCGTAGAGGCCCCGGTCCTCAATGAGGAGCCGGGTTCCCGGGGGCACCAGGTATCGCCAGCTTTCACCCTGCCGGATCCGATCCCTGACCATCCCTGAGGAGAGGTCCATGATATCGTTTTTGAGCCGGCGGTGGGGAAAGGGAAAGGGGAGTTCCCCGGAACTTATCCGGTGGGCGATAACGATATCCGCCCGTTCCGCGATTTCCCGGGCCTTTTTCCACCGGGGGAAGTCCCGGGCCAAATCATCCCCCAGGATCAGGCCGGGCTTCCCCTGGGGCAGGTAGCGTCTTTCAATATCCTCCAGGGTATCAATGGTATAGGATACCCCCTGCCGACGAATTTCACCGTCATCCACGGTAAACCGGGGATCGGCGGTAATAGCGGCGGTCAGCATATCCAGCCGGTCCTCGGGGGAAGTTACCGGGGCGCCGGGTTTAAAGGGGGATTGAAAGGCGGGGATCATGATGACCCGGTCATAACCGAAGGCGGAAATGACGCCGTCGGCGAGCAAAAGATGCCCGAGATGAACCGGATTAAAACTACCCCCTAAAATCGCGATCCTCACCGGTAAGAAACCTCCCCTGGCTCAAAAATAACGTTTCCCATCGCAGAGCCTCCCCGGCGCAAACGGTACATCGGTATCAGCGTCCCTCCGGGGGACTCACCGTTTCTTTCCGGAGGGAATCCGCCAACCGGCCAAAAGCCCGGGCCAGCTCCGGGATACCTTCCCCGGAAAAAACCGAAATCCCCAGGACCTCTTCCCCGGGGTATTGGGCCTTGAGGGCTTCCAGTCTCTCTCCGGTACCGGGCAGGTCCGTTTTGGTTCCCAGGATCACCCGGGGCTTTTGGACCAATTCGGGAGAAAAAGCTTCCAGTTCCTTGTATAAAACATCCGGGGCCCCGCGCCAATTATCCGCGGAGAGGTCGATAAGAAACGCCAGGGCCGCGGTACGGGAGATATGTTTGAGAAAACGGATCCCCAGGCCCAAACCGCCGGATGCCCCCTCAATAAGCCCCGGAATATCGGCGATGATAATGTCCCGGTCATCCAGGGTCAGAACCCCCAAGTTAGGTATCTTGGTGGTAAATGGATAAGGGGCAATCTTGGGACGGGCATTGGTAAAACGGTCCAGGAGCGAAGATTTACCCGCGTTGGGAAAGCCGACAAGGCCGATATCCGCTAAAACCCGCAGCTCCACCCGGAGCCGCCGCACTTCCCCCGGTTTCCCCGGCAGGGCTTTCCGGGGGGCCTGGTTTACCGATGACTTAAAGCGGACATTACCCCAGCCGCCGTTCCCCCCCCGGAGGAACACAAAGGAAGCCCCATCCCGGCCAAAGTCCCGGATGAGTTCCCCGGTACCGGCATCCTTTAACACCGTCCCGGGGGGAACGGGAATAACCACATCCGCCCCGTCCCGGCCGTAACGCTGGGAGCCCTCCCCGTCCCGGCCGTTTTGCGCCTTGAAGGAGTGCTTATACCGCAAATGGGCCAGGGTCCTGAGGTTGCGGCGGACCTCAAAGATCACGTCCCCCCCCCGGCCGCCGTCGCCCCCCGAGGGGCCGCCCAGGGGAACATACTTCTCCCGGCGGAAACTGACACAGCCGTTTCCGCCGGAACCTGAGGAAACTTCGATAAGGGCTTCATCCGCAAATTTTTCCACCGTTTTACCGGGGGCCTCTTTCAAAACCGGAATTCGGCAAGAAGGCCGTCAAAAAACAAACCATCCGCCGGGATACCCAGGATGGATAAACAACCGTCCTCAACAAGGTTCAGGCCAGCCGGCAAAAACCTATTCTGCCGTGACGGGAATAACCCCCGCCAGTTTCCGGCCCCGGCGGCTGGAAAAGGCAACCCTTCCGTCTACCTTGGCAAAGAGGGTATAATCACCCCCGCAGCCCACGTTCCGTCCCGGATGGATCTTGGTGCCCCGCTGCCGGACAATAATGGTTCCCGCCTTTACCAGCGTATTTCCCGATGCCTTGATCCCCAGGTATTGGGGATTTGAATCCCTGCCGTTCTTCGCGCCGCTGCCGCCTCTTTTCCGGGCCATATTAATTCCTCCGCTCCTTATGAATATTCATCCTGCAATAACCGGGATAAGCCTCCGAGACCGAAACCAAACCTTCCATCAAAAAAGCACTGACGGCGGCAAGGAAATCCCTGCCTTTACCGGTATAATCCGTTTCGAGCCCAAAACGCCCCCGTTCCGGAACACCCGCCGGGACCCGGACGATAATTCCTTCCCTGTCCGTAAGGGTCTTCAGGGCGGTTTTCGTCAGGATCGACACGGCGGCACAGACAATATCGGAACCTCCCGGTCCCGCCCCGGCGTGGCCCGTAACCTTACAGGACTTGAGGAGCCCCTCAACATCCAAAACCACGTCGATGCTTATCATCCCCGCCCCGGTTAAAATTCCCTTCATCTCCGCCGGGACAAACCCGGCAGCCGTTAGACGCCGGTGATATCCCCGATCTTAATGATCGAATATCCCTGACGATGCCCCTGTTTGCGACGGTAATCCTTTTTAGGCTTGTACTTAAAGACAATGATCTTCCGTTCCTTGCCGTGACGTTCCACCACCGCCTGAACCTTGGCGCCCGCTATATAGGGAGTCCCCACGGATACCGTATCCCCCGAATGGAGGAGCACCGAATCTATGCCCAGTTCGGCCCCCGGTTCGGCATCTATCCTATCCACCTTTAACAGGGCGCCCTTTTCGGCCTTGTACTGCTTGCCTTTAAATTCCATTAAAACATACATGAATCAACATCCTTAAAACCGAGGCTTTCCCAAAACTTCAGTTTTTGGGAAAGCTGCCTTGGATTTATATGAAAAAGCGGGCCTTGGACCGCTTTTTCGGAAGCATTTCCCAAAACCAACCGGATTTTGAGAAATGCTCAACCATATAGTATTTTATATCTTAGGATAAAACCTCATGGTTCGTCAAGGTCCCGGTAACCGGCAGGGTGAGTACATTTTTTACGCGCCCCAGATCCCGCAAAATCCCGTAGCTTTGAAGAAAATGAACCACGGACCCATGGTTAAATTCGTTATTTATTCGGTTTCCATACGCCGGCCGGTTTTCACCGGGCAACAGGATTTTTCCCAAAACCAGCCGGGTTTTGGGAAAAATCTTTGAAAAAACGGGCCTGACCCCGGCTCACGGGGCCGTAAGCGCCGCCATGGTGATATAGTTGTAAGGCTGGTTGAAGTGGGGGAGGAAGAAGATATCCAGCAGTTTAAGTTTATCGATGGTTACCTTTTCCTCTATCGCCAGGGAGAACAGGTGGATCCCCATGGAGATATCCTGATAGGATGCCATCTGGGCGCCCAATACCCGGCGGGTCTTTTTATCGTAGACAATGCGGATTTTAACCTTGTGGTTATCTTCCTTAATAAAAGCCGGTTTTTGGGTGTCCTCAAATTGGGTGTAGAGGGGGGTATACCCCGCCTTTTCCGCGGCCGCGAGGTTGAGTCCGGTGGATACCATCTTGTACCCGTAGATACAGATCCCGTTGGAACCTTGCACCCCGATAGATTCCAGGGGGGTGCCTCCGGCATTATGACCCGCCACCACCCCGCTGCGGACCGCGTTGGTCGCCAGGGCGATGTAGGCGGTATTCTCAACGGCGTTGCTGTACACCGTGGCGCAGTCCCCGATGGCATACACCCCCGGTTTGCTGGTTTCCTGCCTGAGGCTGACCTTGTAGGCGCCGTTGGCAAAGGTCTCCAGTTCACCCGCGGCCAGGGCGGTGTTCGGCCGGAATCCGATGGCCATGATCACCATATCCACGGGGTACTCCCCCTTGTTGGTAACGATCCCCTGTACCTTGGAGGCCCCCTTTATCTCCTGTACCAACTCCCCGAAGTGCAGGCCTATGTTGTGGTCTTTAAGGACCTTGTCCATGTCCTGGGTGAACCAGTCGTCGTAATAGGTGGAAAGGCTGGTATTGGCCGCCTCAAAGAGCAGGACGTTTTTACCCCGGCGGCGCGCCGCTTCGGCTAACTCCACCCCGATATACCCCGCCCCCACCACGGCGATGGTTTTGATATCCCCCTGATCCATGAGGCTGTTGATCTTCTGACCGTCCTGGAAAAGTTTGGCGGACGCCACCTGGGGCAGGTCCAGGCCCTTGATTTTGGGAATAATGGGGAGGGAACCCGTGGCCAGGATAAGTTTATCGTAGGATTCGGCGATCTCTTTTCCCGCCTTATCCCTGGCAAAGACCTTTTTCGCGCCGAAATCTATCTTCTCCACCGGGGTCTCCATGTGAACCGTCGCCTTTTTAGAAGTCAGAATGTCCTTGGAAGAATAAAAAAGTCCGTCGGGACCGTCGATTTGCTGCCCCACCCACAGGGCCGTACCGCAGCCCAGGTAACTGATATTACTGTTACTGTCAAAAATGACGAGCTGGTTTTCCGGATAATTATCAAGAATGGTATTAGCCGCCGCCGTTCCCGCGTGATTTGCCCCGATTAACACAATTTTTGCCATATTTTACCTCCGAATGAAATTTGAAACACCAGAGCCTTTCCCAAAACCCGGTTGGTTTCGGGAAAGGCTTTGGAAAAAACGGCCCAAAGCCCGTTTTTTCC
>JAISOO010000060.1 GCA_031275595.1 Spirochaetaceae bacterium
GAAAAGCCTGAAACAACAGGGTGCGGAAAAAAAGAAGAGCAAAAAACCGGCGTTGCCGGCAAAAAAAGAAAAAAAGCCGGCTAGCGGCCTGATCGCTGGTTGACTTTTTATAGGAGGAATGATCATGAAGCCCTACCAAAAAAAAGAAGCGATGGAACAAGCCTACGGCTTGGCAAAAGAAATTTACGCATACGTCGAAATTGATACGGATAAGGCGATCAAAACCGCCCTGAACGTACCGGTTTCCGTTAATTGCTGGCAGGGGGATGACGTAACCGGCTTTGAAGGAGCCCAGGGAATTTCCGGGGGGGGGATCCTCGCCACCGGTAATTACCCCGGCCGGGCCCGAAACGGGGAGGAACTGCGGGCGGATGCGGAATTCGCCTTTTCCCTGATACCGGGGGAAAAACGCTTTAACCTGCATATGCTCTACGCCGAGACGGAGGGTAAAAAGGTTGGCAGGGATGAGCTTGCGCCGGAACACTTTGAGAAATGGATGGCGTGGTCCAGAAAAAAGAACATCCCCCTGGACTTTAACCCGTCCTTCTTTTCCCACTCCCTGGCCGAAAACGGCAGCCTTTCCAGCGCCGACCCGAAGATCCGTCAATTCTGGATCCGCCATGCCGTCGCCTCCCGGCGGATCGCCTCGGCCTTTGGGGCAAACCAGGGTTCCCCCTCGGTCAACGACATCTGGGTTCCCGACGGTTCCAAGGACCTCCCCGCGGACCGGCTTGGGCCCCGGCTCCGGCTCCGGGACGCCCTGGACGAGATCCTCGCCGTCCCCCTGGACCCCCAAACCATTACCGACACAGTGGAATCCAAGCTTTTCGGCATAGGCAGCGAGGCCTATGTGGTGGGTTCCCACGATTTTTATTTGGGCTACGCCGCGAAAAAACAGATAAATCTCTGCCTGGACATGGGGCATTTCCATCCCACCGAATTGGTTTCGGATAAAATATCCGCGGTACTGCTCTTTATCCCGGGGGTGCTTATCCATTTCAGCCGGGGGCTCCGGTGGGATTCGGACCATGTGTGCCTCTATTCCGACGAGTTACGGGAAGTTTGCCGGGAAATTTTCCGGCAGGATGCCTTGGATCGCATCGACTTGGCCCTGGACTTTTTTGACGCTTCCATAAACCGTATCGCCGCATGGACCATCGGCGCCCGGAGCCTGCGGAAGGGTATCCTGGAGGCCCTGCTGGAACCCACCAAACTCCTGTTGGAAGCGGAAAAGGCCGGTAAAAATCATGAACGGCTCGCCCTGATGGAGGAATTAAAAACCTTCCCCTTTGCCGCGGTTTGGGATAAACTCTGTCTTGAGGCGGGGGTACCGGTGGGGACCGATTGGCTTATCCCCGTCGGGGACTATGAAAAAACCACCCTCTCCACGAGGACCTGAGAATGTGGGGTAAAGTTCCCCGAAAGGGCGCGATTTACCGGGCCGCCGGACCGGCCGGGGTCATCATATAGCAGCGTTGTACGGAAGCCTCAGTTTCCGAATAAGTCGAGCATTTCCCAAAACCCGGTTGGTTTTCGGAAATGCTCTTGAAAAAACGGTCTAAAGCCCGCTTTTTCCGATAAATCTAAGGTTGCTTTCCCAAAAACTGAAGTTTTGGGAAAGTCAGGGCATCGGCGTTTACTTTCCCAAGGCTGAAATTTGCCAAAACATTGAAGAATTTTTAACCACAAAGGCACACAAAGGCGCAGAAGGAAGGAATAAAGCGTTGCTTCATGCATACTTTGTGGGCCTTATTCGCCTTTGTGGTTAGTCTTTCTTGAAAATTTCTGTGAGTTCAAGGAAATTTTAACGATCAAAAAATAAACGCCGATGCCCTGTGGGAAAGCCTCAGTCTATTGTTTTTTTTCTGAATTGGGGATATATTAAGACTGGACGGTTGAAATTCATAGTAAAAAATACTCAAGTTTCGGCGGTAATATGCCGAAATAAGAGATGGTTACGTATCTTTAGTACCCCCGGGATCTCCGGCTCCGCGGCAACGGGTTCTCCGGGAGGGTCGATACTTAAAATATCGGCGGTAAAAAAATTTACTTAACCACAACCGAAGGCAAGGATGCCAAACGGGAGACATTATCAAGGAGGATGATATGATCATCAACCACAACCTGAGCGCGATGTTCGGCGACAGGTCCCTCAAGGTTACTAATAGTAGCCTTACCAAGTCCATGGAGAAGCTTTCCTCGGGACTTCGTATCAACCGGGCGGGAGACGACGCTTCCGGCCTCGCGGTTTCCGAAAAAATGCGGAGCCAGATCCGGGGCCTGAACCAGGCTTCGGTCAACGCCTCCAACGGCATTTCTTTTATCCAAACCAGTGAAGGTTACTTACAGGAAACCCAGGATATCCTGCAACGGATTCGGGAGTTGGCGGTACAATCCGCCAACGGCATCTATACCGATGAGGATCGGATGCAGATCCAGGTTGAAGTATCCCAACTGGTGGATGAAATAGACCGGATAGCCAGCCATGCCCAGTTTAACGGCATGAACATGCTTACCGGCCGTTTTGCCCGTCAGACCGGGGATAATACCGTTACCGCTTCCATGTGGCTCCACATCGGGGCCAATATGGACCAGCGGGAACAGGTCTTTATCGGTACCATGACCTCCTCGGGGCTGGGGCTCCGCAATACCGGGAATCAGGAATTCATCAGCCTCGAAAGCCCGGAAAGCTCCAACCAAGCCATCGGCACCCTGGATACCGCCCTGAAGTTAATCAGCAAGCAGCGGGCGGACTTGGGAGCCTATCAGAACCGGCTGGAACACGCGGTGGTGGGCCTGGACATAGGGGCCGAGAATCTGCAGGCGTCGGAATCCCGGATTCGGGACACCAATATGGCGAACCAGATGGTCGCCTATATGCGGGATCAGATCCTTACCCAGTCGGGGACGGCCATGCTGGCCCAGGCGAATCAGAGGACCACATCCGTCTTGCAACTTCTCCAATAGAACACTACAGTATAAAATAAGGGGCCGGGGTTTCAATTTTGATACCGTTGAAAACCCGGCCTTAGGCGGGAACCCTGGGATAAGCCCGGGGTTTACTTCCTAAAGCCCTTTGAGGTTTAGGGGCTGACTTTTCCGGAAAGGAATTTTCGGAAAACAGGGTCTTTGACAAATACCCTTTGTTGATGCACAGGGCGGCAGGAATCGTTTTTTAGGGGCAAAACAGCGCTGACAAACGATTCGTTCCGTAATCCAAAGCCGGGGGGAATCGGCGCGAAGGTTCTCCGCGGCAATGGTCCTGCGGTTCGGCCTTGGCTACGGACAGCCGGGGCTATCAACACATGGAGGGTAATGAATGATAATCAACCATAATATGAGCGCCTTATACGCCAACCGTAATCTCGGGGTGACCCAGACCGATGTAGCGAAAAGCATTGAACGCTTAAGCTCCGGCGAACGGATCAACCGAGCCGCGGATGACGCATCGGGACTCGCGGTCTCCGAAAAAATGCGGAGCCAGATCCGGGGGTTAAACCAGGCGGAGCGTAACATTCAGAATGGGGTATCCTTTATTCAAACTTCAGAAGGTTATCTTCAGGAAACCCAGGATATTCTGCACCGTCTCCGGGAACTGTCGGTACAGTCCGCCAACGGTATTTATACCGACGAGGATCGGATGCAAATCCAGGTGGAAGTTTCCCAATTGGTCGATGAGGTCAACCGTATCGCGAGCCATGCTCAATTTAACGGGATGAACATCTTGACCGGGGCTTTTGCCCGGGATTCGGCAACCAACAGGGTTATGCAATTCCAGGTTGGGGCTAATATGGACCAAAACGAACAGGTCTATATCGGCACCATGACCGCCCAGGCGCTGGGCTTGCAGAACGCCCAAGGGGGAGAGGGAATCATCACGATTGCCACTCCCGAGGAGGCGAACAAGGCTATTGGTACGCTGGATTCCGCGCTGCAACAAATTTCAAAGCAGCGGGCCGATCTCGGCGCGTATCAGAACCGGTTTGAGATGGCCTCTGAGGGCGTCGCAATCGCGGCGGAAAATCTTCAGGCCTCCGAGTCCCGGATTCGGGATGCGGATATGGCGTCGGAAATGGTGACTTATGCCAAGGATCAGATCCTGTCCCAGGCGGGGAACGCAATGTTGGCCCAGGCCAATGTTCAGACCCAGTCGGTATTGCAGCTTCTTGGCTGATAGAGGCATTATTTTTAATTTTAAGCGTGGTAAGAGACCACTGGACGTCGTCTTTTAATACGCAAGACGGGAAGGTTCGCGCCCTTCTCCGTCTTTTTTTTAAAGGCAGCGATTTCCGTTTACTGATACGGAAATGAATTGAGCTGTTCCAAAAACTGAAGTTTTGGAACAGTCTCAATTGGTTTTAAAATTCAGGGACATCCCCAAAAGTTTATGCTTTGGGGGATGTCCTCCGGGGCTTTTCAAAACCAACCGGGTTTTAGGAAAGGCTCTATAGAGGCTTTCCCAAAACTTCAGCTTTTGGGAAAGCAACCTTAGATTTAGAGGAAAAAACGGGCTTTGGGCCGTTTTTTCCAAAGCCTTTCCCGAAACCAACCGGGTTTTGGGAAAGGC
>JAISOO010000065.1 GCA_031275595.1 Spirochaetaceae bacterium
AAGTACACCCATAAAGAAAAGGTACAGGGCCCGCCAAAAAATTGCCCGGCCATTCCTTATAAGGGGGGAAGAGGGGGTTCCTCGCATAATTCGGGTAATTTTCCCGCAAACCCCTTCAACCCTCACTCTTCACTCTCCTCTTCACCCTTTCTTCTCCGCCGCATTCACTCACCGGGCCGCCCTCGACCCACTTCACTCCCCACCCTTCACACTTTCTTCACTCCCCCGCCAGGGCCTCCACGGGGTCCAGCTTCGCGGCCCGGATAGCCGGATGGAGGCCGAAGAAGATCCCCACCACCGCGGAGAAGAAGAAGGCCACGAGGCAGCTCTGCCACCGGATTACCAGGGTCCACTTGAAGGAAGAGACAATCGCCGCGCTCAAGAGGAGCCCCAGGATTATGCCGGCGATTCCCCCCAGAAGGGTAATAGTGGCGGATTCCACCAGAAACTGCAAACGGATCGCCCTGGGACTCGCCCCCAGGGCCTTACGGATGCCGATTTCCTTCTTCCGTTCCGTCACGGTAACGATCATGATGTTCATGATCCCAATGCCGCCCACTAAAAGGGAGATGCCGGCGATCCCCGAAAGCAGGAGGTTCATCGATTGGGTAATTGCGTTGTATTGCTCCAGCAGGGACTGCATGGAAAACACATAGATCGCCTGGGCGTTGCCGGTTTTGTCCGTTACCAGATTTTCAATATCCCGCTGAATCCGGGGGGTGTCATTTTGGTTAAAGGCCTGGATAATGATGGTATCCGCCTGGGTCCTGGCAGGGTTAATCCTCCGGGTATAGACCAGCCGGGGGATAAAGGCGTTTTGGTTGGGGTTTGAAAAGAGCGGGCTCTCTACTCCGGCCAGGGTCCCCGCCACCTCAAAACCCATCTGGAACCCGTCCATCTGGAGCAGCACGGTCTTCCCCAGGGCCCCCCCGCCGGGAAAGAGAAACCGCGCCACCTCGGAACCAAGGATGATCTTTTGGGAACCCAGCACCTGTTCGGAGACGAGAAAAAGCCGGCCCGAATCCAGTTTCTGGCCCATCATCCCAAAATACCCGTCCTCAACCCCCTGGAGTGAAACATTCATCTCAAGGCTGCCGTTCCGCAGCCGTCCGCTGAATCCATTGGTATAGACAATGTTTTTTATCCCCCCGATGGAGGCGCCCAGTTCGGCCCGGAACTTTTCGTCAAACTGAATTTCCTGGGAACGCCGCATGGCCCAGCCCTGCATGATCTGTACTAAATCAAGCTGGGACGAGCCCAGGGTCCGCTTAATATCTTCGGTGGAACTTAAACCGATGGTGGTTACCATGATAACCGAGGCTACGCCGATAATAATCCCCAGAAGGGAAAGGATGGTCCGGCTTTTGTTGGACTTAAAATTCCGCAGGGCGTTTATAAAATCCTCAAACAAAAGCATCCTCCGTAATTTTCCCGTCCCGGAGATGGATGGACCGGCGGGCCTTATTCCCAATATCAGGATCATGGGTAACGATGATGATGGTGGTCCCCCCGTGGTTGATCTCCTCAAAGAGGTCAATCACCGACTGCCCGGTCTCGCTGTCCAGGGCCCCGGTGGGTTCATCCGCCAGAATAAGGGCCGGCCGGGTAACGGTAGCCCGGGCAATGGCGGCCCGCTGCTTCTGCCCCCCCGAAAGCTCCGCGGGCCGGTGGCGGACCCGCTCCCCCAGACCCACCCGTTCCAGGACCTCCCGGGCCCGATCCCGCCGCTCGGAAATAGAAAGCCCCTGGTACCGCAGGGGAAGCATCACATTTTCCAGGACGTTCATGTGGGGGATCAGGTGGTATTGCTGAAACACAAAGCCCACGGTTTTGTTCCGCAGTACCGCCAGTTCCCTTTCGTCCATCATATCCGTATCAACCCCCATAATCCGTATATCCCCTGAACTGGGATGATCCAGGCAGCCTATCATATTCATACAGGTAGACTTCCCGGACCCCGAAGGTCCCATGATGGATACGTATTCCCCCTGGTTTATGGAAAAGGAAATTCCGTCCAGGGCGCGGACCTCAACCTCACCCATGATATAGGTCTTATGAACATCCTGAAGGGATACCAGGATCTGATCCGTCATCAGTCTATCCATATAGCTGCGTCCTGCCGTCCCCGGGATGGATCTTCCTCTACACGCTGCGCCTTTACCCGGTCCCCCGCGTTGAGCCCCGAAAGGATCTTGACCATGTTCCTGCTGTAGGGAACCACTTCCAGGAAGACCCGCTCGACGGGTCCCGGATCCGCTTCCTTCGCGCCCTTTTTCCCGGAAGGACCTTCCGGCCCCTGGCCCGGGGAAGCCCGGCCTTCGCCCTCCTCCTTCCACGCGGTAAACCGCTCCACATAGGCCTTGCCGTTTTCATAGGCAATGGCGGAGCTTTCCAGAAGCAGAATCCGCTCATCCTCGCCGCTGATAATTTCCCCGGTAAAGGAATAGCCCGGCAGAATTTCATCCGGGGGATTATCGATGCGGATTTGGGTATCCAGAACCGTAGCCCCCCGGCTGGTGATCCGGCCCACCGCGGGATAGGAAACAATCACCGCCTCCACCCGGAGATCGGGATACGCGGGGAAGTTTAGAACAGCCCTTTGTCCTGTTTTAATCCGGGACGCATCGGTTTCCACCACCTCCACCGTAGCTTTAAGGTAACTCCGGTCGATAAGGTACCCAAATATATCCTGGGCCTTGACATAGGCGCCCTGGGTAATGCTGAGTTTCCCGATAATGCCGTTAAACCTGGCTTCCATCCGCCGGTTTTCAATGTTTTTTAATAAAACGGCCCGTTGTTTTTCCATCAGGGCCAGCCGGGCGGAAGCGCCGTTGATCCGTTCCTGGTCCATTTTGAACTCATGGTCGGCCAGGTTGAACCGCTCATGGGAATCATCCAGGCGGAACAGAAGCTGCCCGGCCTTCACCCGGTCCCCTTCTTTAACATACAGCGCTTCCACGGTTCCATCCCCCGCGGCCTGGAGGTTCTGCTGCTGGGCGGCTTCGATATTACCGGAAATATCGATCACGTTCCGGTACAACTCCTCCCGGACGGTAAAGAAGGTTTCCCCCCCGGGGTTCTTCCCGGCTTTCCGGGTAAGAAAGAACAGCCCCCCTCCTATAACAAGGACCGCCATAATCCATACAATAGGCGGTATTTTTTTCTTTTTCTTCTTCACGGTTCATACTCCTGATCAGTCCGGGGAACAAAGAGCCCCTGCACATCAATATTATACAAGCGCCGGTCAATCCGGGCTGAACGGATTCGGTTTTGGGCAATCAGATAATTAGTTTGGGCGTTCCGGTAATCGAGTTCCCGGATAAGGCCCCGGTCAAACCAGATCTTTTGTTCCTCCGCGTTTAACCGGTACAGTTCCGCCTCCTCCCCGTAGGTTTCCTGCTGCCATAGGAGATCCTCCCGTTTCCTGTCGTACTCGGTCAGGAGGTCCCGGTATTGCTTCTCCGCCTCCGCGATTACCTGGAGTTCCCGGTCCGCCGACAAGGTCCTAAGCCGCCGGTCAAGGCCGGAAGTCTTGATCCCCCAGGGCTTCCACTGGACCTGAAGGCTCAGGGATGGCTCATCGGGACGCAGCAGGGGGATCTTTACCCCCGTGGAAAAGGAGAGCCCCGGCCCCGCCAGGCTGATTCCGGCGGATACCGAAGATCCTCCCGGGGAGGTTCCGGCCATACCGGCCCCGCCATCGGAACTATTCCTCCAGGAATAACCGGCGGTTCCGTCCAGCGTAAAGGACCGGTCCTGGGCCCGGCGTTTCAGGCTGTTTACCCGGTGGGTCCAGGCGGCATCCTCCCAGGGAATATACCGGTTGGGGTCAAAGGAAGCCATCAACAGCAGTTCCTCTTCGGGAATATCTTCGGGGATCCCCGCCTGGTCAACGCCGCAGGAATCGGCAAAGTTCTTTAGGGCGGCGCCCAGAACCCGTTCCGCCTCCCGCAACTCCCGTTCCCGGGTCCGCAGGCTCAGCTCCGAGGTTCTCAGTACCACCGTGGCGGCCCCATAGCCATCGACCCGTTTCTGTTCAAGATCGTACTGGGCTTTAATCACCTCTTCCTGGGCCTTCAATACGGCATTCTGATTGGTAAGAAGCTCCGCCACGAGGGTACAGAATTTCTTTTCCCCCGCCAGGCGCTGGGATTCGAGGTTCCGCAGGGCCTTAATAAAATTCCGGGTCTGTTCCTCCAGGCCGGCCTTATAGGTTTCCCCCTGGCCGGTGATAAGACCGGTCCTAACCGATAAATCCACGCCGTATTGGGAAACCCTATCCCCCTGGCTTGTCAGGGGAACCGCAAGGCTAAAACCGGTATTCCGCAGTTTGGGAAAAGTCAGCTCCACCCCGGGTCCGGTAGACAGGGACAGGCCGGAGGGGGAAAAGGCAAACAGCGTATCCCCCGAGGAGACCGTAAAGGAGGTTCCGGTTTCCAGGGCATATTTTTGCAGTTCCAGGGCGGCCCGTTCCTTTTCCAGGTTAAGCCGCTGCCCTTCGGAATCGTGTTCCAGAAAACCCTGGAGGAGGACCCCATAATCCCGGATCTCCTCCGCACCCAGGGGAAGGGCGGGGGCCAGCAAAAGAACAAGGGGGGAAATAGCAAGAAAGGCCCGGCAAAGAAAAACAAGGCCTCGGTTTTTAAATAACAAACTATTCAACAATGTGTCCTAACAGTACATATAAGCAGGAATTCAGATCATCCATACCCTATTTATACAATATACTCAATTAAAAAATCATGGACAAGTAAGGTTCCCGGCTGCAACCCGGGCCGCCTAGGGGCCCGGTTTGTCCGGCAGGGCAAAAAAGCATATACAGTCCTAATGTATTAGGCGAAAAAAAGTTGTTTTGCTTTTCAAAAGTCAAGTTTTCAAGTGTTAAAAGAGTGCGTTAAGTCCATACCTGGCAGGCATTTATGACAATCTTTAATAAAGAGTCATAAAGAGTGCTAAACCCCCTTTCCT
>JAISOO010000156.1 GCA_031275595.1 Spirochaetaceae bacterium
AGAGGACTGTTATTTTATCGGCTTTTAGAGTCTGCTATGCGCACAGAAACAATTACTTATGTCGAACTTGTAAACCGCAAGATATAGTGTTCGTGTTAGTCAAATGGGTAGGCAGTTTACTTTTTTCGGTTCCCCAAAATTTGGGATAATCGCCGCGGATTTTGAACTAACACAAACCGGAAAAAGGGAGTTGTAGCCGGTATTTGCGCGGAGCGGTTCTAAAATATCAAAATTTGGAACCGCTGTATTAAACTCATCTACAGCAGCGGCTTCATTGGGCATATTTGACTGCAATGAAGCCGCATAGGAGGAAAAAATGAGGCTGAAATCATTTTTTTGCATTTTTATTTTTATCATGCTGGCATCAAATGTGTCAGCTCAATACACTGATACGACACGGCTCGTCGCAAAGACCGATTCCGGGAAATATGCGGGTTATGATGAAGCCGAAATTCTGATCAAATGCACGCCTGAGCTAAGCGCCGTAGTGGCGGGTAAATCCGATATATACAGTTATGCCGTATTTGTAGACGGAAAACTTAGCGCCCAGGTTGTACCCTATGAAGAAGAAAAAATTGTCGTCAAGAACGGCAACGTTTCGGTTGAAGTTGTCCTTTACGAGTACGACAGACGAGGCAGCTGGAAACAGTACAGCAACAGCAGAAGAAGCAAAGCGGCGCTGTCATGTAATGCCGACTCTAATTTACATATGCTTGTCATAAGTGAAACTACAATCGGGATGGCATATCCCAGGCTGACAAATATTAATACGGAACCGCTGTCAGGAAAGGTTTATATCGGCATTATATCTTTTGGCCCCAGTGCCGATGACTTAACCGGAGGCTCCCCGATATATTTGAACAAGAGCGGTTATACTCGCATCCTGTCTATTCTCGACAAAGACTACAAAAAGACCACACAACAGGGAACTTCATTGTATTACGCCGTACATAAAGCGATGGCGAATTTGACGGCTAATGAATTGAGATTCCCAAAAGATTTGGTCGCGGTTAATTTGTTGACTTTTACAGACGGGATTGATAATAATTCTACAAGTCTTGGGTTACAGCCCCTTGAAAACCAGAATTTCGGCGGCAAGCAGAGTTCTTCCTATCTTGCCTACGACCAGTCACAAATTGTGACGCGAAAAATTTCGGGCAAAAACATAACGGCTTACGCGGCAGGCATTCGGGGGAATGACGTAAACGATGTTGCGGCTTTTACCTCGTCATTACAGGCATTGGCAAGCAGTTCCGAAAACTTCTATGAATTATCCGACTTTGCGGAAGTAAACGCCAGGTTTTCAGAAATCGCCAATAAACTAACGGTTATAACAACGGACATGACCTTTACCGTAACAACACCTTCATATCCCGTGGGCACCAAAGTACGCATGACCTTTGATATTCCCATAAATATAGCCGACAGCAGCGCAGCCGCCTCATCGAAAAAGTTTATACAAGGTGAAGTGGCTGTTAACGGCGGTAAATATGTTCTAACCAACATTGTTTATGGTTCGGGCATCAGTTCGACATCGGGAGCCGCGGTTAGCGGCACATTGAACGGTACGGAAGTAAGCTACGTTTTTTCAAGCTTTACCGGGTATGACAGCAATATTGATACCGTAAAGCAATGGGTACAATCCGGTAACAGCCAAACATGGCAGATCAACAGCGAATACAGTCTGGGTGAATCAATAAAACGGGGGGGCGACAAGAAGTCTGTTGTGATTTATCTTGTTTTGGACAGTAGCAACTCGCTTCAGGATAATGATATAACCGCAATACGGGATGTGGCGAAAGAATTTGTAAGAACCGTGTATGAAGGCAAATGACAGCAATATTGCTGTCTTCGGTCTTATTCCTCCGGGTCTTCTTTTTTTATCAATACGGGAAGCGGCAAAGAGTTTTATCGGCATGTTGTACAACGCATCCAAATAACGCAGCCCGGGACTGCCGGAGTAACGCAAAAGACGGCGCAACAACGCCCCCGCCATGATTGCCGGGGCCGTTGTTTCGTAAACGAGATTGTCAGCCGTATTTTCCTCCTGCGATTCGTGTTTTTCTATAAATTCACGCGAAAAACCGGGCCGCCTCATAAGTCTACTATACACTTCCCCGCCGGGATCTTCAACGGTTGCCGTAACCCAACCGGGGCTTGGTTGTTGTATTTCTAAGCAGGGGTGATCCGGCTTTAAAATGCAAGTTTTGAAACGGCCTTGGGCTTTTCAAAAACCTGAGCCCTGAAAAGGCTCATTGAACAGGAATGCTTTATCAGTTATAATAAAAATTAATGGTTGCTTTCCCAAAACTTCAGTTTTTGGGAAAGCAACCTTAGATTTATTGGAAAAAGTGGGCTTTAGACCGCTTTTTCGGAAGCCTTTCCCAAACCAACCGGGTTTTGGGAAAGGCGCAATGGGATGCGGTTTTTCCCCAAGCCAGCCGGCTTGAGGGGGCTTTACCGTTTTTTTCCCAGCCTTTTCAAGACTAATTGGGCCGCGAAAAGGCAATAATCCGTGGATTTGGGAGTTGAGCATGATCAGAGGGAAAAAAAAGGGCTTTTTCATCCTTATTTTGGCGGGTTTTATTTTCAGCGCCGCCGCACAGGAGGGTGATTTTTATGACGACGAAGAAGAACAGGAACCTCCCTTTGATTCCGAATGGGACTTTGTCGCCCCGCCCCTCTATTCAAAAGGGGACAAGACCTTTACAATCTCCCTGGGGCCTATTTTCCCCACAATTTTTATTGATAACGACGGGATCCTTGAAAACCGGATAAATGTCGTCGGCGGAACCGGGTCTCTGGCGTTAAATTATTTTCTGAATTCCAATCTGTTTATCGGGGGAGAGCTGGGGTTGATGTTTATCTCTACCCGGGGGAAAAATATGCTTTTCATGGTCCCCATGGGAGGGCGGATCGGCTATCAGTTTATTCTGGGCCGGTTTGAATTTCCCCTGTCCCTGCTGATAGGTGGAGTTCCCCAACAGTATCTGGAACTCAACTATTTCGGATTTTTCTTGAAGCCCGAGGCTTCGGTTTTCTGGCGCTTCAATCCCAGTTGGTCCTTTGGCATTAATACTGCCTGGTGGTTCGTTCCCCAATGGAGCGAACATACGGTTTTTGGGAATTTTATAGAATTGACCCTTTCCGCCCGTTATCATTTTTAAGATAAGGATAAGACCATGGAAAAAATACGGTACAGCCACAAATGGAGCCCCTTCAAATCCAAGGCCGCGGTTGCAAAATTTGATCTTCTGAAGCCGTGCCGCCGGTTTCTTATTTTTATCCCCCTCTGTTTATTTCTCTTCTCCTGCGATCAACACGCCATCTTTTTCGATATATCCCGGGAGGTGAAACCCAAGGAGCCTTATATACCGGGGAGTCCCACCAAGATAGTAACCGGCGGTACCAGTCTGTACGTATCAAACGGGAAAAGCCTCTACCACAACCCGGGCTCCGGATGGGCCCCCATGGACAAACCCGCCGGTACGATCAGCGATGTGGCCGCCGCCGGAAGCACCCTGTATTGTATCATCGAGAACAGCAGATTGTACCGCAATACCGGCAGCTCATGGGAGCAGGTCCCGGTGCCGGGGTATACCTACCTTCAGAATATCTACGGAACCAGTGGGAGCCTCTATATATGCGCTTCCACCGCCGGGAGTACCGCCAATGTCTATACCATACTTTCTTACAGCGGTACGTTGCGTTCCGTTATGTCCGGATCCGGGGAAGGATATTTTCTGAGGGGAGCGGCAGGGAATTATATTGCCACCACCGGCGGAATTTTTAATGCCGGTAGTTCGACTCCTATTTCCGGCTCCACCGGGCATACCATCATGGGGATAATTGCGCTGCCGGGAGGGGGTATCGCGGCATCCACCAAAGACGGGTATATTCTCCATGGAAGCGGTTCCGTCACGGCATCGTCTTTGGGTTTGTCCTTTGATCGGGCCATGGCCGTTTACAAAACCACCAAGGGATACCTGCTCCTGGTGGGGGTTCACACCAAGGGATTTGTGGAAATCGAACTGAGCGGTAACGGTTCCTGGCCCAATTACTCCAGTTACCATTATCCGGGGGAAGGAACATACGGGGTAAATACCACGGCCCATGATTACGCCCAGTACCGTTCGAGTTTGGGGATACAATCCCTTACCGCCCTCTATCAGCAAGGGCAGAACGGCCCCCTTTTCGCGTCAACCCAGCAAAAAGGGCTTTGGGCCTACCAGTACGGGGATGAGGGCTGGCAGTGGAATGCCTATTAGCCGGTTCCCCCCTCTCGTTAAGGCCCTTTTGTTGATAGTCCCCCATGGGAGATCTCTTTAGTTCCTCCGGGGGAGTCTCCCAAAGCCCCCTGGCGGACCGGATGCGGCCAAAGATTCTGGACGATATTATCGGTCAGGATCATATTGTCGGTCCCGGGCGGCTTTTGCGGCGGGCCATTCAGGCGGACCGGCTTTCGTCGGTCATCTTCTACGGCCCCCCCGGTACGGGTAAAACAAGCCTGGCCAGGGTTATCGCCAATACCACAAAAAGTTCCTTTGAAAGCCTCAATGCGGTCCTGGCGGGGATCAAGGATATCCGGGAGGCCATAGACCGCTCCGACGAACGGCGCCGCCTCTACAGTAAACGGACCATCCTCTTTGTGGACGAGGTTCACCGGTGGAACAAGGCTCAGCAGGACGCCCTGCTCCCCTGGGTAGAAAACGGGACGGTGATCCTCATCGGGGCCACCACGGAAAACCCCTTTTTTGAAGTCAACCGGGCCCTGGTAAGCCGGAGCAGGATCTTCCAGCTTAAACCCCTGACCGCGGAAAATCTCCGGGAGGCCGCCCTGCGGACGGTGGCGGACAGGGAACGGGGATACGGTAACTGGCGGGTGGTGTTTGAGGAGGGGGCCTTGGAACACCTGGTGGAAGTCGCCGGAGGAGACGCCCGGAGTCTTCTCAACGCCCTGGAACTGGCAATAGAGACCAGCCCCGGCTCCTGGCCCCCCCCGGAGGACACGGAAATCCGCATCTCCCTCCCGGCGGCGGAAGAAAGCATCCAGCGCCGGGCGGTGTTATACGACCGGGACGGGGATTACCACTTTGACACCATCAGCGCCTTTATCAAAAGCGTCCGGGGGAGCGACCCCGACGCGGCCTTGTATTGGCTTGCCAAGATGGTCCGGGCCGGGGAAGATCCGGCTTTTATCTTTAGACGGATGATCATTCTTGCCAGCGAAGACGTGGGTATGGCGGACCCCCAGGCGATAACCGTGGTTATTGCCTGTGCCGAAGCCTTTGAGCGGATAGGCTTTCCCGAGGGGAATTTTCCCCTGGCCCACGCCTGCTTATACCTGGCCACGGCGCCGAAATCCAACACAGCCATGGCCTTTTTTGACGCCCTGGGGGAGGTAAACAGGGAGGACGCGGAGGTCCCCAACCACCTGCGGGACGCCAGCAGGGATGCCGAGGGGTTCGGCCATGGGGACGGCTATATCTATCCCCATGCCTACCGGGATCATTGGGCGGCCCAGCAGTACCTTCCCCGGGTATTACGGGGAAAGACTTTTTACCTGCCTTCCCGGATGGGCTATGAAGGGAAGATCCGGGAGGAGGTGCTAAAAAAACGGGAACTCCAGGCGGCGGTTATTATGGGGGATAACCCCGGGGAAGGCGGGGAGGAATACCTCTCCTGGTCCGCTTCGTCCAAGGGCAAGGAAGGCTGGTTCAAACGCCTGGAATCGGGGAGGAGCGCCCTCCTCTTATCTGACCGGGACATGATTTTAGGCCAATGTTTCCCGGCCCGGCATGACCGGATCCTCATCCCCGCCGCCAATGACGGCCTCCTCCTCTGGGAAAGCCTGCGGAAGGTCCCGGAGGGCCTTGCCGCGGCCCTGGTGGATACCGAAACCGCCCGGGAGGCCCTGCTCCGCTACGCCTCAATGCTGGAGGAATGCGAACAGCCCCAAATCGGGGTATCCCCTCCGGGAAGGCTCCCCGCCCCGGAAGAAGCGGAGGCCCTGTTTTCCTCCCCTGTTTTTGACCATATCCTGGCCCGGGAGCCCTGGAGACGGGGATTCCCCCCGCCGGAAAAGGCCGGCGCCGCTCCCTTAGAGGCCTTTGCCGAAGGCGCCCGGAGGCTGCTTGCTTCCGGGGGAGACCTGGTGATCCTCCAGACCCTCCCCCGGCTGGGGGAACGGATCTCCCGGCTCCTGGAGGATGAGTGCGGTGCCCCGGGGCCCGCCCCGGGAAAATTGGTAAAAAAACTTAAGGAAGCGGAACAGGACTTCTTTACCAATCAAGGGGGATATTGGACCTGGGATGGGGAAATCCTGGAAAAGGCCTTTACCGCGGGGGGACTCAAAACCACCTTCTCGGTATTGGACCAAAAAGAGGAACGGCTCCTTACTGAGCGGGACTTGGCCCTGTGGTTTGACCGGGATCGTTCAACCTGGGGCGCCTTTATTGCCCCGGCCCTGGGAGATACGGACTTTTCGCGCATCCGGGAACTGCTTTCCGCCCGGATAAAACAGGGCCCCCTCACCTGGAAATGGAAGAGCATCCTCCTCAGGGGGATCGCAAATTGATCCGGAGCCCTTTCCGGTTTATACTATCCCCATCTCAATACAAGGAAGCGAATCGATGAAGACCATCCTTTGTTACGGCGATTCTAATACCTGGGGCTACAACCCGCAAACAGGAGAGCGCTACGATCATAAAACCCGCTGGCCCATGGCGCTGAAAAAATTACTTAACGGCAGCGCCCCGGAGGATGCCCCCCGGTATTGGGTCGATGAGGAAGGGCTCTGCGGCAGGACCAGCTGCAGGGAAGATCCGGTGGAGGGGGACATGAATGGCCTGCGCCAACTGATACCCATTCTGGAAAGCCACAAACCCCTGGATATGGTGGTGGTTATGCTGGGAACCAATGATATGAAAATCCGGTATAACCCCTGCGCCTATGACATTGCCCGGGGGGTAGGCCGGCTGGTAACGGCTATTAAGGATTCCCGTACCGGCCCCGGTAATACCTGCCCCAAGGTGCTTATGATCTGCCCTCCCCCAACGGTGGATGCCCCGGCTTTCAAAAATATGTTTGGGGATAGCGTGGAATTATCCAAAAAACTTCCCGGTTTTTATCGGCAGTTTGCGGAGGAATGCGGGGCGGAATTTCTGGACGCCGGTAAAATCATACAAAGCAGCAAAACAGACGGTATCCACTTTGACCCGGAAGCGCATTACAAACTGGCCGCCGCGGTGGCGGATATGGTCAAAACGATGGAGCCGGAATAGGGGAACTGGGGACGGTAAGTCTCAAAGCGGGCATCATCCGGGGGTTTTACCCTTGTGGGGACGGGAAAAACCTTGTATCATAAACTATTATGGAAAATTCTTCCGGGGAAAGCTGGGATTCCTTCTTACACTACCTTCCCTACAGCGAAGAAGATGAAAAAATCGGGATGGTATGCACCACCGCGGGCAGTGTGGAGGTAAAACCCCATACGGTTTACCCTCCGAATAAAAATAAACATCCCGCCCTTTTCCGGCAGGTGGCGGAAGGCCGGATATTGCCGGAATTTCAAATTCTCTATATCACCAAAGGGGAGGGGATCTTTGGGGCCGGCGACAGGACCTATACGGTTACGCCCGGTTCTTTTTTACTGGTCTTTCCGGGAATAAAACATTTTTATAAACCGGTCTTTGAAACAGGCTGGCATGAATACTGGGTCGGCTTTAAAGGCGGGTTTTATTCCAATTTGGCCGAGAAGGGGCTCCTTTCCATGGAGCGTATTTTTTTTGAGGTGGGGCTTCATAATGACATCGTATCGATCTTCGAACAGATCCTGCATGAAGTGCGGACCCAGCAGCCCCTCTATCAGCTCAAGGCCTGTTCGGGGATCCTGACCCTGATCGCCGAAATGCTGACCCATGAACGCCGGTCGGAGCAGCCCAATTATTATCAAAAAATCGTGGAAAAAGCCAAATATCTTATGGAAACGAATGTTTTCAAGGCCATTAATGTGTCGGATATTTCCGAACAGATAGGGGTGACCCCCTCGAAACTCAATGAAATTTTTAAAACCTATACGTCCATGACTCCCTATCAGTATTACATCCATATCAAGATCCATAAAGCCGAATGCCTCCTTGAAGATGATAACGTGACGGTTAAAGAGGTGGCCTTTCAGTTGGGATTTGAGGATCAGTACTATTTTTCCCGACTTTTTAAGAACAAAACCGGGGTTGCCCCTTCGGATTGGAAAAAATATATCCGCCAATGACTCCCGCCGCATAAGCGCATATAAAAAGTCCATCATATACCTACGATTATCCATGTACTATTAAAAAAAGGGGAGTTAAAATAATATATGGACCTGACAGAACTTATTACCCTGTCCCGGCATTACGGGGCCGATCCGGACTATGTGGTTGCCGGCGGGGGGAATACTTCTTTAAAAGACCCTTCGATCCTCCTTATCAAAGGCTCAGGGACGGCCCTCTCGGATATAAGCGCCGATGGTTTTGTCAGGATGGATCGGAGTAAATTGGCCCTTATATGGGAAAAAACATACCCCCAAAACGAGGACGACCGGGAAGCGGCGGTTCTGGCGGATATGATGGCCGCTAAAATGCCCGGGGAAGGGCAGAAACGCCCCAGCGTGGAAACCCTGCTCCACGATATGCTCCCCTTTGCCCTGGTGGTTCATACCCATCCGGCTTTGGTAAACGGCCTGACCTGTTCCGCGGGGGGCGCGGAGGAAGCGCGGAACTTATTTGGAGAAAAAGCCCTGTGGATCCCCGAAGTCAACCCGGGATATACCCTTTCCCGGGTGGTAAAGGAAGCCATGGATGCCCATACCCGCCGGTCCGGCGTACCGGCGGCGATCATCCTGCTGCAAAATCACGGGGTTTTTGTGGGTGCGGACACCCCGGAGGGAATCCGGAACCTTTACCGGTATCTTATGGATACCCTGGGCGCAAAGATCGCCCGGAAGCCGGATTTTTCCGGTAAAACCCTTCAATACGGTCCTTCCGCGGAGGCCGCCGCTGTTCTGGCGGATCTGGCAGGATCGGCCGGAGCAAACCACGGGCCGGGGAAGGTTATTTTTGAGCGAAACCGGGAAATCGCGGCCCTGGTGGAGGATGCCGCCGCGTTTTACCCCATCTCTTCAGCCTTTACCCCGGATCACATCGTGTATTCCGGCAGCGACCCCCTCTTTATAGATACCGGCGGGAAGGGAGATATGACCCGTTTCATCAGGGAAGCCTGGAAAAATCATCTGGAAAAAACCGGACGCCCTCCAAAAATCGCCGCCCTCCGGGGGCTTGGGGTTTTCGGCATCGGCCCTTCGGAAAAGGCGGCCCGGCTTGCCCTGGAACTTTTCGCCGATACCATCAAGGTGGCGGTTTACACACAGGCCTTTGGAGGCCCCCGGTTTATGGCGGCCGATAAAATAGATTTTATCAACAACTGGGAAGTGGAACGGTACCGTTCCGGCATTTCCGGCGCAACCGACAAGGAGGAATGATAAAAAGTTAACCAACGTCGGTAAATGATGTATAACCTGAAGATAGTATCGACAGGGGAAGGCTGCGGTTCGTCATGCTTATTGGTCCACGAGACCGTCAAGGAG
>JAISOO010000040.1 GCA_031275595.1 Spirochaetaceae bacterium
TGCTGATGTACGGGTCATGGCTTCCTCTTTTGCCCCCCGCGGGCGTTAGGATCGGTCAACGGGCGGACTTTTACCCGCCACCGTCATTCAGTTTGCTGCAATCCCGGAAAAAAAACAAGAGGTTTCCAAAAAAAATACCAAAATTCCCGGGGAATTCCCGCAAAGCGGGGGGAAGGCGTGCAGTGAAACGCGGGCGTCGATGCACGTTCAACCGGCGCCGGGTCAGGGCCAGTCGGCGCCGGGTCAAGGCTAATCGGTACCGGTTCGGGGCCAATCGGCGCCGGGTCAGGGCTAATCGGTACCGGTTCAGGGCCAATCGGTACCGGTTCAGGGCTAATCGGCGCCGGGTCAAGGCTAATCGGTACCGGTTCGGGGCCAATCGGCGCCGGGTCAAGGCTAATCGGTACCGGGTCAGGGCCAATCGGTACCGGGTCGCGGCCAATCGGGTATCGGCGTTTACGTTCAAATCCTTGAGAAACCACCACCATTAACGGCTTTGTAACCGCAGCGGAGCCTGCTATGCGGTCAATTACATGGGTATGAGTCTTTGCGGAGCTGGGCGCTCAACTGGACCCATCATTCAGGGGGCTTACGGTTCAGGACGGATCTTTCCCCTTGGGCGTCCTCGTTGAGGCGAGAAAGGGGGCCGGCTCGGGGTCCGGGGCGGATTTCCGGGGGTTGGGGTCTGACCCCGCCTTTCCATCGAGGGGACCAGGGGCAATCTCAAGATTGGCCCCCCGTTGTGGGGGACAGCGGCCTATTTTTTTCACCCCTCCGGCATATATACTGGAAGTATGAAATTCAAATGTCTCATCTTTGATCTGGACGGAACCCTGGTGGATACCCTCCAGGATATCGCCCTGGCCATGAACCGGGCCCTGGTTCTCAGGGGGTATCCCCCGGTACCGCCGGGGGAATATGCCGCCCTGATCGGATGGGGGATACGGCATCTGGCCTTCCGTGTCCTGCCCGCCGGGGCCCGGGACGAAAAAAACGCCGAAGCCCTGGCCGCCGACGCCGTCCGGTTTTACGCGGAACGGCCCGTAACCCATTCCCGGCCGTATCCGGGGATCCCCGCGATGGTGGCGGAGTTGAAGAAGCGGCGTATAAAAACCGCCGTTTTAACCAATAAACCCGACCCGGTGACCGCCCTGGTGGTAAAGGGGCTTTTCCCTCCGGGGTCCTTTGACGTGATCCGGGGAGAAAAGCCGGGGGTTCCCCGCAAACCGGATCCGGCCTCCACCTGGGAGATCCTCACGGAACTGGATCGGACCCCCCGGGAGACCATATTTATGGGGGATTCCGAAATAGATGTGGAAACCGCCCGGGCCGCGGATTGTCATGCCCTGGGGGTAAGCTGGGGCTTCAGGGACCGGGCCGTCCTGGAAGCTGCCGGCGCCGGTCGGATTATCGATACCCCGGGGGAACTCCTCCCCCTGATGGACATATCCATGTAAAAACAGGGCCTGCCGGCGGTTACCCCGGCGGCCCCAGCAGGTGCCCTTGTTTCGTTGAAACCGGAGCGCATACCCCCCGAACGGAACGGTCCGAAGGCGTTTTCGGGCGGCTCCGGGCTTGTTTCAAAATCCGACGGTCCCGGGGCCGTGATTTTGGCAGCTGACGATAATGGAGTTTCTTATGAAAATTGACGATCCCAGGGTAGCGGAAAATTTAGGCGAACTGGTCCGGCTGCTCGCCCGGATCAATGATCCGGAATTACTGGAATCTTTCCTGCGCTGCCTCTTGACCCCTGCGGAAACCGCGGATATTGCCGCCCGTTGGGCTTTGGTAAAGGCCCTGGGCGCAAAGGTGCCCCAGCGGAAAATCGCCCGGGATCTGGGGATATCCCTCTGCAAAATAACCCGGGGATCGAAGGAACTCAAAAAACCGCGTTCCGCCTTTCGCCGCGTGTTGGACGTATACGGGAGTCTGGTTTAACCTTTTGCGATTCCTTCCCTTGTAATTCCCGCTCAAAATGGAGTAAAATCCATAAATCGGTTTTTTTTAAGATCCGATGGTCTCCAAGGACCATAATTTTGCGGCAGGCTCAATGGAGTAACGTTAAGGCTCCCGCCCCATTGGGGAGTTTCATCCTCAAATGCACTATTTTTGGAGAGTGGTCATGCCGGAACAGCCTTTTTACCGCTCCGGGCTTTATTTTACCTGTACCCGTTGTTCGGCTTGTTGCCGGTATCATCCGGGTTATGTATTTTTATCAAAAAAAGATGTGGAAATTCTGGCGGTGGAAGTAAAAATGGATTATAATGAGTTCATAGAAGTTTATTGCCGGTGGACCCCCCAGGGAGGAGGGCTGGAACGGCTCTCGCTGAAAGAAAAGTCCAATTATGACTGTGTTTTTTGGAAAGACGGATGTTCGGTTTACCAAGGACGTCCCCTGCAATGCAGGAATTTTCCGTTTTGGTATTCCGTCCTTGTTTCTTCCGAAACATGGGAAATAACGGCGGAATCATGTCCGGGTATAGGAAAAGGGAACCATCATAACATGGATTATATCGAATCATGTTTAGCCCAAGGAAGGGCGGAATCCGTTATTACCAGAAAAATCTGATAGCCTGCAGGAGATGAAAATGCGCATCCATTTTTGGGGCGTCCGCGGGTCTCTTCCGGCGCCGCAGATGCCGTCCCAAATAAAGAGTAAAATCTCATCCATCCTGGAACGGTTAAAACCTTCGGATATTGAGTCTTCCGAAAGTAAAGAACGATTTTTGGCAGGGCTTCCCCCATGGCTTTTTGGTACGGTTGGGGGAAATACTCCCTGCGTTTCAATCAAAGTTGACAAATCCGATGGATTTATTGTTTTTGACAGTGGTTCAGGATTACGGGAAATGGGTATAGCCATGACCAAGGAAAAGCCCAAGCCGGTTCACTATCATATTTTTTATTCCCATTTTCACTGGGATCATATCCAGGGCTTACCTTTTTTTAATCCCGCCTATGATCCTTCGGTCTCCATTGATTTTTATTCCCCCATGGAAAACCTAAAGACCGCCCTCTGCGGGCAGATGGCTCCTCCCTACTTTCCGGTATCGATGGACTCCATGACACCAAAAAAAAACTTCCACCGTATAACCGGAAAAGTGGTGGTTAATTCTCTGGAGATTTCCTATAAAAAGATGCATCATCCCGGTGATTCCTATGCTTACGCGGTAAACGACGGCAGACACCGCTTTATCTATGCCACCGATACGGAATTATCCGCCGCTGATTTTATAAAGCAAGATGAAAATACTGTTTTTTTTGGAGGGGCGGACGTCATTGCCCTGGATTCCCAATACACCCTGGGGGAGGCGATTGAAAAATACAATTGGGGACACAGCGCTTTCAGTATGGCGGTGGATTTCGCCGCCAATTGGGGGATCAAGCATGTTATTTTGTTTCACCATGATCCTGCCTATGATGATAGAAAGCTGGTCAATATCCTGCGATCCGCCCGGTGGTATACGGAACGGATGGGTATAAAGGATATTAAAATTTCCCTTGCCACGGAAGGCTTGGAACTTACCTTATAAAACATGAGGGAGAAATGTCCCGTATTATTCGTACTGTGGTTAGAATCATATGTGTTTTTTTGGGGATGGTCTTATTATGTGCCCTCCTGGGGTTGGGGGCGGTAATTTATTTCAATTCTCCGCCGTCCTCCCAACCCCCAAGCGGCCGCCATGAAGCTTTGACCATAGAACCGGAGGGGAAGGTAATTTTAGAAATCCGTAATGGGGAAAGCGCCGCATCGGTAGGGCGGCGGCTTCTGGAAGCGGGGATTATACGGAGCTCCTATTTCTGGGATATCCTTTCCTACATCGACAAGCGTTACATAAAAACCGGAACGTATCAGCTGACCCTGCCGGTAAGTCAGCTCGAAATACGGGCCATCCTGGTAGCGGGCCGGCAAATTCTCAAGCGGGTGACCATACCGGAAGGGGTTACCCTGAAAAAAACGGCCCGGATCCTGGCTAATGAAGGGATCTGTAATGAAGATGGTTTCCTCGCCGCCGCGGCGGACCAGGAAATCCTCAATCACTATCGAATACCGGGGGATACCATGGAGGGTTATCTCTACCCGGATACCTACCTCTTTTCTCCGGGGTATCCTCCGGAACTGGTGGTTAAAGCCATGGCGGATACCTTTTTCAAGCGTTTGGCGGAACTCCAAAATCCGGACCTGAATCCGGCGGAGCTCCATAAACGGGTGATCCTTGCTTCTATCGTGGAACGGGAATACCGCCTTGATGCGGAGGCTCCGATAATGGCGGGAGTATTCTATAACCGGCTTAGCATAGGAATGGCCCTTCAGTCCTGTGCCACCGTAGAATACGTGATTACCGAAATTCAGGGGAAACCCCATCCGGAGGTTCTGTACACCCGGGATACAGAAATCAGGGACCCCTATAATACCTATATCAGGCCGGGATTACCTCCGGGGCCTATTTCCGCCCCCGGCGCGGTTGCCTTAAAGGCGGTTTTTTACCCCTTTTCCAGTGATTATCTCTATTTTCGCCTGATAGATCCCGCCGAAGGCAGACATTATTTTTCCAAAACCCTGGATGATCATATCAAAGCAGGAACGCTCTATGTTAAGGGTCCTTCAGGATGAGTTATATTGCCGAAACCACCATCCGGGAGGTTAATGACCGGATGGACGCCGTAGCCCTGGTGGGGGATTACGTGCGGCTTGAAAAAAGGGGCGGCCGGTATTGGGGGCTTTGTCCCTTTCATAACGAAAAAACCCCTTCCTTCACGGTGGATCCCGAACGGAAGATGTATTATTGTTTCGGCTGCCATGAGGGCGGAGGGGTGATAAATTTTATCATGGCCATGGAGAAACTCACCTTTCCCGAGGCTATCGAAACCCTGGCAAAACGGCTGGGGATCGAAGTGATCTATGAGAATTCCGGAGGAAAATCAAAAGATCCGGGAATTACCACCCGAATAGACGAACTTTCCGAGTTATACCGTCGGGTAGCGGTGAGTTTTAACCACTTTCTTATGGAAAAACCCCAAGGAAAGGCTGCAAAGGATTATATTTTAGCCAGGGGAATAAATAAAGAAATGATACATCGTTTCCGCTTGGGTTATGCCCCGGCGGACAAGACCTGGCTGTTCAACTTTCTTTCTCAAAAGGGATACACGGAAAATTTTCTTGTCCAAAGCGGTCTTTTTTTTAAAAATAATCCCCGGACGGCGTTTTTTACCGACCGGCTGATGTTTCCCATCGCGGATCGGCAGGGGCGGACCACCGCCTTTGGGGGGCGGATTTTATCCGGAGACGGCCCCAAATATATCAACTCCTCGGAGTCTGAGGTCTATAAAAAGCGGGAAACCCTCTTTGCCATTGATTTAGCCCTGCCGGAAATTCGAAAGACCCGGGAGGTATACCTGGCCGAGGGGTATATGGACGTGATAGCCCTCCATCAGGCGGGGCTCAACAATGCCGTGGCCCCCCTGGGGACGGCTTTTACCGACGAACAGGCTAAACTCTTGCGGCGTTGGGTGGAGCGGGTCTACTTTATTTTTGACACCGATGAAGCGGGCCAGGCCGCGGCGGTCAAGGCTATCATGACCAGCCGGAAAAATGCCCTGATTTGTTCCGTGGTATCCTTAAAAAACAACAAGGGCTTAAAGGATCCCGCGGATATTTTAAAAGAAATGGGCCCGGAGGCGTTGCAAAATAGTGTAAAATGTTTTATAAATGACCTTGAGTATCTTGTAATGCGCAGCAAGGCTTTATACGATCTTTCCGATTCTGAAGGGAAGGCCAAGGCGGTAGCGTTCCTGTTTCCGTATTTAGAAATTTTGGATTCGGAGATTTCCCGGGAGGCATCGATAGAAGCTATTGCGGATGCATTTGGGGTTGAACGTCAGGCGGTATTTTATGACTATGGTCATTATCGCCCGGGGGAACTGAAGCCGAAAAAGGCGGCTCCCCAACAATCTGCCGGATCCGGGGCAAAACCGGTTCGGATGAACGATGAATTGTTTTTGCTGACCGTGGTTTTTTTAAACCCCGGATTGTATCCTAAATTGCTTTCGGCCTTTACGATCGAGGAATTAAAGGATCCTCACGCTAAAGAGCTGTTTATCGCCCTGGATGAGTGGTACCGGAATGATTCTTCCGGGATGGATGATCTTTTGTCCCGGGTTAAGGACGAGGCTTTACGCAAATTTGTACTGGAACGGGGGAGTTCCGAGGCCTTTTCCGTCCATGTGGAACAACTCGTTTCAGACGGTATACGGCGGATAAAACAGAAGCGGCTGGAACGCAGACGGGCCGAAATAGTAACGGAACTGCGTATCATGCGGCAGGGGGAAGCCGGACACCGGGCGGCGGATCTCCTCGCCGAAAAAGTGCATATTGATGCCGAATTACATCGTTTTAAGGAACATAACGAATGACGGATTTGCAGCTTGATCCTGCTGTTTTGAAGTTAATTGAATACGCAAAGGAAAAGAAATCCCTTTCCTACGATGAACTTTCCGACTTTTTGCCGGAACATATCGCCAATTCCGATAAAATAGAGCAGGTTCTTGCCCTCCTGGAGGCAAATAACGTTCAGCTTATTGAGGATGAAGGATCCGGAGAGGATGAATCCGAATCGGGTACACGTAAAAACGCGGAATCCGAAAAGAAACGGCTCGTATACAGCGATAAGGAAGCATCGGTAGATGATCCTATTCGGCTTTATCTCAGGGAAATAGGCCGGGAAAACCTTCTGACCGCCGAACAGGAGATAGAACTTTCCAAACAGATGGAGGATGGGGAGAATATCATCAAGGGGGTGATAAAAAAATCCGGTATGATCATCCCCGAATTTTACCACATCGCTCTGCGGGCCTTTTCAAAAAAAGATCCCCGGGAATTAAGCCTCTCAAAAAAAGAAATCACCGAATACATGACCGAACGCCGCAGGCTCAACCAATTCTATAAGGAAACGCTCCGGATCATCGGCGGGGAGCTGAAAAATTATATAGAAATCAAACGGCGGCTTCTAACCCGGGGTTTGGACTTTTTTGATGATCAGGAACTCAATGAAATCCGCGGCCGGATTCTGGAGGTTGTCGAAATTGCCGAAATCCATCCCGATGAAATTACCAACTTTTCCGAAAAATTCATTCAGGCAGCAAAAAAGATAAAACGGTATAAAAAAGAACAGGAACGGATAGAAAAACGGCTCCGGGTGGGCTCCTTAAAAGAACTCCGCGCCCTGGGCCGGGGCTTGACCATCAGGGAGGAACGGGAGCGGCTGGAAGAGGAGCTTGGCCTTTCATCGGATGAAATAAAAGAACTTATCCGGCACATCCAAGTAACTGAAAAAAAACTCCGTCAAATGGAATCGGAATTTGAGGAATCCATCGAAAGTATCAACCAGATGGCCAAAGAAATAAGCCGGGGCCGTAATTTAATGAAAAGCGCTAAGGATAGGCTTATTAAAGCAAACCTTCGCCTGGTAGTCTCCATTGCCAAAAAATATACCAACAGGGGGCTCCATTTTTTCGATTTGGTTCAAGAAGGGAATATCGGCCTTATCAAGGCGGTAGAAAAATTTGAGTATCAAAAGGGCTTTAAATTTTCCACCTACGCGACCTGGTGGATTAGGCAGGCCATTACCCGGTCCATATCGGATCAGGCCCGGACCATCCGGGTCCCGGTTCACATGATAGAGCAGATCAACAAGGTGGTCCGGGAATCCCGGCAGCTTATGCAGGTTTTGGGGAGGGAACCCACGGATGAAGAAATCGCCGAACGTCTCGGCTGGACTACCCAACGGGTAAAATCGGTTAAAAATGTAGCCCGGGAGCCCATATCGCTGGAAACTCCCATAGGAGAAGAGGAGGATTCCCTTTTAGGAGATTTTATTGAGGATAAAGACGTAGAAAATCCGGCCAATCAGACCGCCTTCACCCTGCTTCAGGAGCAGCTTTCTGGGGTATTATCCACCTTGCCCGCCAGGGAACAGGAGGTACTTAAGATGCGTTTCGGTCTTGATGACGGGTATTCCCTCACTTTGGAAGAAGTGGGGTTGTATTTTAATGTTACCCGGGAACGGATTCGGCAGATTGAGGCTAAGGCCCTCCGCCGGCTCCGGCATCCACGGCGGAGCCGGCGATTAAAGGATTATTTGGATCATTAGAAGAATTGATTCTTCAAAATTTGACATTGGAGCCGGTTTAAAATTCAAGTTTTTTTGAAGCCGGCATCGGGAAAAGCGGCCTAAAGTCCGCTTTTCCTCCTAAATTTAAGGTCGCTGTTTTAAAATCACGGGTCCCATCGGGCCGTTGGATTTTGAAGCAGCCTCATTTTTAAGGGGTAATACATGGCTATGGAAGGTGTGTTTGATAAGCTGCGTACCTTGCAGGATATTCTTTCGGAAAAAATAAGTTTAGAACAGGATATTCAGGAAATTCCCAAACTTCTGTCAACCCAGGAAGAACTTTTATCCCGGTTGAAGAAGTCTTTTATTGAAAAAAATCAGGACTATGAAAAGACAAAAATTGCGGAAATAGAATACCGCAACCTGCTGGTAGAAGCGGAAAGTGCCCGGGAACGGGCCGAAAAAAATATGGATTCCATCAATACCCAGCGGGAATATGAGGCTCTGGATAAGGAAATCCGGGACGCATCCGAAAAAGAACAACAATACCGTAAGGATCTTCAACGGGAAGAGCGTCTTTTGGCAGAATTGGATGAACAAATAAAACAAAATACCGCTCTTATTGAACAGCAGGAACAGGAATTAGCGGAACGCAAGGCGGGTATTGAGGCGGAGATAGCGGAAAAAACCGCCCTGGTTGAGAAATTGCTGGAGCGGGAAACGGATATAACCCCGGGCCTTGATCCGGAGGTGCTTTTTAAATTCGAGCGGATCGTCAAAAATAAAATGGGCCGGGGTATCGTGGCTATCAGGGGGGGGGTATGTATGGGCTGCCATATGATCCTGCCCGCCCAATTTGCCAATACGGTCCGGATGGGAGAAGAAATTGTCTTTTGTCCCTACTGTTCTCGAATCCTCTTTTATGAAGAATCCGAACAGGGGGAGGAAGATTTCTTCGATACCGAAGATACGGGGAGTCTGTCTGATCTGGACGATATGGAAGATGACGAATATGATGAGGATGAGGAGGAGGATGAAAAAATAAATATTGATTACGATGAGTAGAAAGCACCGGGGCGTCCCCGAAAACTTTAGTTTTTTGCGCCGGTCTTCCAATCAACCGGGTTTTGAAACCGGCGCCGGTGAATCGTATTTGAGTGGAGAGTATTATAGCGATGAACCAGGCTGCCGCAGCCTAAAAGGTTCTATACCCTTTAGGTTGAGGAAAGTCCGGGCTCCGCAGGGCATGATGCCGGGTAATTCCCGGGAGGGAAGATCCCAAGATCTTTCCGACAGAAAGCGCAACAGAAAAAATACCGCTCACGGAATTAAAGCTTTTGCCTCAAATCCGTGAGTAAGGGTGAAATGGCGGGGTAAGAGCCCACCGGGGAACCGGTAACGGTTCCCAAGGGTTGTTGGGGTTTCCCAAACAACTTTCTGGCAAGCCTCATCAGGAGTAAAGTCAAGCAGCGGAAAACGGCCCGTTTTTTTCCGCGGGTAGACTGCATGGATGCCGTATGTAAATACGGCGCTAGATAGATGACAGCCGGAATTCCCGTCGCAAGGTGGAAATTCAATACAGAACCCGGCTTATGGTTCATCGCTTTTTTCTTTCGTATTTTGGCTTTTTCAAAATTCGCCATTCCCTGTGGTCAGTGGGGCCTTATAAAAACAACGCTGTATGGCAGTTTTGTAAAATTTTCGCCTGAAAACGGTAATATCCGGGGATAAAAGAGCCGATTTTGGAACCAACCAACGTTTATTTCGAATTCTGTCCGGGCTTTGTTGACTTTTTCCTACAAAAGAAAGTAGTATATTTCATTATAGTATGTTTAAAACACGATCCTGGTCTGATTATGACCGCCGCACCCGCCGTAATCAGCGGGTTAAACGAGGGGTGATTATTATTTTTTTGAGTATCCTCATAGTATCCGGGGGAGTGTTTTTTTGGAGCCGGAGAAGCAGCCTGGGGAACAATCGAAAGGAAATTCTGCGGCTTTGGGAAGAAGCATCCTATGAAGATGTTTTTAGGATAACCCAGGATAAATTACAAACGAATCCCCTGGATTATTTTTTGTTAACCATCCATGGCATGGTGTCTTATCAGCTTGCGGTTGCGCAGATCAACAATTACGATACCCTTGGCTATATAGACAGGTGTATCTGGTCGTTACGGAAGACCTTTCTGATTAATGGAGAGGCAAAAGACGGTAGAATTTTCTATGTATTGGGAAAAGCTTATTATGAAAAAGGGGCGGGTTACACGGATTTGGCGGTAAAATTTCTGGAAGCGGCCAGAAAAGTCTCCTATGACGCTTGGGATATTCCTGAATACTTAGGTCTTGCCTACGCGGGGATCCACGATTATCATAATAGTGTCGCGGCTTTTAGTTTGGCTTTGAATCCGGCCAATGATACCGAAAGAAAGGTTGAAAATAATGGGAGGGATCCGGCGATTGCCGTTTATCCCCAGGATCTATTACTTTTAGCCATTGCCCGTTCCTATTTGGAGTTGGATGAATCCGATACGGCCAAGGCTTATCTTCTTCGTTGTATAGAAACATCCCGGGATTCCCATGTTGTTATCACTGCCCGGTTCCTTTTAGGGGGGCTTTTGGAAAATTCCGATGATAAGGAAGGCGCCATAGCTCAATATCTTACTATTATTGAAGAATCAGGGGAAAACGCGGAAGCCCATTACCGCTTAGGCGAGTTATACGCCTCCATGGGTGATACCACCAGGTCCCGTTTTGAGTGGAGGACGGCTATAAGGCTCGATCCGACCCATAAACAGGCAAGGATACGGCTGAATTTATAGCAGGGGGACCTCTAAAAAATTTCTGTCTTTTAGAGTTTTTTTTACCCTGAAGCGAAAATTATATTTGGAGGCTTCTTCAAAATGTCAATTTTTGAAAAAACAGCCTTGGATTTAGTGGAAAAGCGGGCCGGCTTAATCCGGGGCTTAACCGCTTTTACCAGGCCAAAGCGGCCTTGGGGCCGCTTTGCGTTTAATTTTAATATCGAAAGTTACTGCTAAAAATGAAGTTTTAACAGCAACGAGTTGTTCGGAACCCCGGTTTGGGGACAAAATATCGCTGGAAAACCGCAATTTTGTTGCCGGCGAATCAAGGGGTTGTTAGCGAAAAATGGCAGGAATTCAAGGGGCCCAGGAGGAAATATGTTTGGAAAAAGTTCTTCAGATATCGGCATTGATTTAGGAACGTGTAATACCCTTATTTATATACGTGGGAAAGGTATTGTCATCAACGAACCATCGGTGGTGGCGGTAGAACGGGGCACTAAACGGGTTATGGCCGTAGGAACCGACGCAAAAAATATGCTCTGGAGGACCCCGGGAAATATCATAGCCATCAGGCCTATGCGGGACGGGGTTATTGCGGATCTTGAATCCACGGAAAAGATGATCCGGTATTTTATTTCCAAAGTACTGCCCCGCTACCGTTTTATAAAGCCCCGGATGGTTATTGGCATTCCCTCATGCATTACCGAGGTGGAACGCCGGGCGGTAGAAGAAAGTGCCTATAAAGCAGGGGCCCGGGAAGTGAAAGTTATTGAGGAAAGCCTGGCCGCCGCCATCGGGGCGGATATTCCCATATTCGAGCCCGCGGGACATATGATCTGTGATATTGGGGGAGGAACCACGGAAGTCTCGGTTATTTCCCTGGGCGGCATGGTGGTTACCAATGCCATCCGCCTTGGGGGAGACGAATTTGATGAAGCGATTATTAAATATGTCCGCAGTGCCCACAACCTTATCATCGGTGAACAAACCGCGGAACGGCTAAAAATAGAGATCGGGAATGCCGCGCCGGATAAAACCATCGAAAAAGTAGAAATAAAAGGGACCGACGCCATTACCGGCCTGCCCCGAAAGCTGGAAATTGATTCCGTCGAAGTTCGGGATGCCCTTAAAGATCCCATAACTCAAATAATTGATGAGATAAAATCGACCCTTGGTCAGACCCCGCCGGAATTGGCGGCGGATATTGTGGAGCGGGGGATAGTCATGACCGGCGGGGGTTCCCTCCTTAAGGGGTTTCCAAAACTCATCTCCAAGGAAACGGGGGTACCGGTTATCCTCGCGGAACGGCCCCTGGACTGCGTTGCCCTGGGGGCGGGTAAATATTTTGAGAATGCCAAGGGTTTTGATAATACCCGCAGTATTTACGATAACCTGAACGGCTAAATCCATGCGGATAAAAACGTCTCCCAAACAAAAAAAAAGTCCCCATAGGGAAAATTACGTTTTTATTGTCTTGGGACTCATATCCTTTTCGGTTCTCCTGATTTCAACCCGGAGTTTTGTCATTGATTTTAAGAATATTGGGTTGTCTGCGTTTTCCGGTATTCGGGGAGGGATACACTTTGTTTCTTCGTTTTTTTCACAAACCGTCCTTTCCATACAGGAACTTGCTTCTTTACGGCGGGAATACGCAGAGTTAACCGATCGAATAACCCGGTATGAGCAGCTTGAGCGGAATGCCGCGGAGATCCGGCAGGAAAATAACCGCCTCCGGGAACAGCTCGGGTTTTCAGAAACCCTGGTCTACCGGCATATCCCCGCCGAACTTATCGGCAGGGACCCGGACAATCTCTTTTCGGCGCTGGTTATCAATAAGGGAAAATACCATGGTCTTGCGAATAATATGCCGGTCATAGCCTTCCAAAATGGGATTCAGGCCCTGGTGGGTAAAATAGTCCAGACAGGACAATTTGAAAGCCTGGTTATGCCCCTTTACGATACCAGTTCATATATTTCATCCCGCCTTTCCGATTCCCGGTATGAGGGAATTGTGGAAGGCCAGGGGAATTCCGATATGCCCCTGGTCATGCGTTTTATCAGAAAACGAGCCCGGGACGAGATTAGTTTTGGGGATCTTATCACTTCCAGTGGAATCGGAGGGGTATTCCCCCCGGGAATTACCATCGGAAGGGTAAGTAAAATACACTATCAGGAATACGAAACTTCCATGGAAGTGGAATTGGAACCCGCCATAGATTTTTCCAGGCTGGAATATGTCTTTGTAATTGAAACTGAAAAAAAGAATGAAGCCGGGCGGGAAGGGGATGGGTAGGCGTGTTATTTGGGCGACGGCTTTTGCCCTTATCGCCGCTATTTTACAGTCCACTTTGTTATCACACCTGGAAATTTACCATGCGGTTCCGGATCTTGCCCTGGGAATTTTGGTATTCAGCGCGTATAATAATGGTACCATGACCGGACAATTGACGGGTTTTTTGTCAGGATTTCTTATGGATTTTTTATCCGCCGCCCCGCTGGGATTTAATGCCTTTATCCGTACTATAGTAGGTTTTCTGACCGGCCTTATGAAGGGGACCTTTTTTTTGGATATATTTTTTCTTCCCATGGGTTTATGCGCCGGGGCTACCATGGTTAAGGCCTTTTGGGGTTTTTTACTCCACCTGCTTTTTGCCGGGGCCGTTCCGGCCTATTCCTTCCGGGGACCTACCCTATGGATGGAATTACTCCTCAACAGCCTTTCCGCCCCGATTTTATTTGGTTTCCTTAAATTTTTTGGATCCCTGCTGGTGGATCAGGGAGACCGCTAATGGATTTTACCCCCCAATCACCCCAAATCCAGGAAAATACCGAAAAACGGATTAAAATACTCCAGTTTATTTTTATATTTGTTTTTATCGCCTACGGCCTTCGGCTTTTTGGTATGCAGATATTAAGCGGTGAATTATACCGTTCCCGGGCTCAGGATATAGCCCGGCGGACCACCGTCATTCCCGCCCAACGGGGAGAAATTTATGACCGTAGTTTTGATCAACCTCTGGTCCTTAATGCCGATTCTTTTGCGGTAAATATCACCCCCGCGGAAGTCCCCCAGGGAAAGATACCGGAACTTATTGAGAGGCTTGCGGGCATCCTGGGAATTCCTCCTGATCAAATCGAGGGGAAGATACCTCCCCAATATTATTATCTTTTTCAACCCCTGGAAGTCGCTTCCAACGTGGCCTATAACAAAATTGCCGTTATCGCGGAAAACGTAGATACCCTTCCCGGTGTTTCCTGGCAATCCAAACCTATCCGGAACTATGTTGAAGCGGGAAGCCTCTCCCACATCATCGGTTATGTGGGGGATATAACCAGGGACGAATTAACCATGCTGTACAACAGCGGGTATAAACAGGGCGATATCATCGGTAAAGCGGGTATCGAACGGCAGTATGACGAAATCTTGCGGGGTATGGACGGTTTGGAAACCCGTACCGTGGATGTCCGGGGCAGACGGATAACCGGGGGCTTAGCGAATGTTCGGGAACCCCCGGTTATGGGGAAAAACATTGTCCTTTCCATAGATCGTTCCATCCAATTATTGGCGGAAAAAGCCCTGGGGGAACGGATGGGATCGGTGGTGGTCATGCGCCCCGGTACCGGTGAAATCCTCGCCATGGTTTCTTACCCCAGCTACGATCCGACAATTTTTACCCGTAATGATTCGGCCTCCGAATACCAGGCCCTGATCAATGATCCCAACAAACCTTTTTTGAATCGGGCAATACAATCCAGCTATCCCCCGGCTTCAACCTTCAAAATTATCATGACCACCGGTATTTTACGGGAAAATGTTTTTTCACCGGATCAGCTGGTGGATTGCTCCGGTGAATTAAGTTACGGAGACCGGCTGTGGCGCTGCCATATCCGAAAGCCTGGTCATGGACATCTTAATCTCCAGCAAGCCCTGGCCCAATCCTGTGATATTTATTTTTGGACGGTCGGCAGGGATTACCTTGGGATTGAACGGATTCTGGAATATACAAAAGATTTTGGTTTTGGGGAATTTACCGGTATCGACCTTCCGGGGGAAATATCCGGCTTTGTCCCGACCCCCCAATGGAAGGATCGCCGGTTTCATGAACGCTGGCTTGGGGGTGATACCATGAATATGTCCATCGGTCAGGGATATACCCTGGTTACCCCTATTCAATTGGCAAATATGGTCGCCATGGTGGTTAACGATGGAGTGATTTATAAACCCCATATTCTTAAAGAGGTTCGGGACCCCATATCCGGGGCGGTGGAAACTACCATTGCTCCCGCTATCTTGCATAAAAGTGATGTGGAGCCGGCGGTTTTTGAAACAGTACGCCGTAATATGCGGTCGGTTATCAGCGAAGGAACCGCCCGGTTCCCCCTTAATATACGGACCGTGGAAATCGCCGGAAAAACCGGTACCGGTGAAGTTGGTCTTCCAGATCAGTGGCATTCCTGGTTTGCCGCCTATGCTCCGTACCAGACTGATAATCCGGAAGAACAAATCGTGGTATCCGTTATTGTTGAAGCGGTTAATAAATGGGAGTGGTGGGCGCCCTATGCGTCGTCCATCATCTTTCATGGTATTTTTTCCGGGCAGACCTATGAAGAATCGGTTTCCGCCTTGGGGCTTCAATATCTGATGCCTATTCAAGGGCGCCGGGAATAATGAAATTACGGAATTTGCTGGAAATTGATTTTTCCCTTTTTTTTGCGGCCCTTATCCTGACGATTTTTGGGATCCTTTTTATTTATTCTTCAGGAATCACTTCTACGGGGGTACTGGTTTCCAATGAGTATATGCGGCAGATAATATGGGCCATAGGCGGAACCATAGCGGCCCTCTTTCTGGCGATGATCAATTACCGGCGCTTATACGATTTATCCATCTATTTTTATGTGGGTACCCTCCTGTTGCTTATCTATACCTGTTTTTTCGGCCGTCTGGTAAACGGGGCGAGGGCGTGGATAGGGATCGGCTCCTTTGGAATCCAACCATCGGAATTCGCAAAAATTACCACGATTATTTTGCTGGCCCGGTATCTGGATTCTTCAAAAAAAAATCAAAAACATCTCGTCCGCTTTGTCTTTTCCTGTATTATTGTTTTTATTCCAATGGGTATCATCCTCCTGCAGCCCGATTTCGGTACTTCCCTGGTTTTTATTCCCATTCTCCTGGGGATGACCTTTGTTGCGGGCATATCCTTTCGGTATATTGTTTTTTTAGGCGCCTGTATTTTCTTTGCAGGAATATTTATGGTATTACCCCTTTGGCAAAGTTACATATTGCAGGGCGCCATGCCCTTCCTCTCAATCATTCAGAACATCCGGTTTGTGGCTATCAGCATAGCCGCCTTGCTCCTGGTGATGGGTATCGCTTTGCTCGGATTTAGGCTGTATAAAAAACAGTATTTTTTTTGGATCATATACGGCTCGGTGATCATTGCTTCTTCCCTCGGAATATCCTTTATATCTCATAAAGTATTAAAGGATTATCAGATCATGCGGCTCATCGTGTTTCTGGACCCCAATGTAGATCCCCGGGGGGCAGGGTGGAATATTATCCAGTCCATTACCGCCATAGGTTCCGGAGGACTTTTGGGTAAAGGGTATCTCCAGGGAACACAAAGTCATTATCGTTTTCTTCCCCAGCAAAGTACGGATTTTATTTTTTCTATTTTCGCCGAAGAGTGGGGGCTCCTGGGGGGAATTTTAGTGTTCGCCCTGTTTCTTCTTATTTCTCTCAGATTGATAAAAATTATGCAAACTACCACGGATGTTTTTGGTTCCTTTATTACGGCGGGCCTATCCGCCATGTATATTTTTCATTTTTTGGTCAATGTGGGGATGACCATGGGGATTATGCCCATCACCGGAATTCCCCTTTTGTTTATGTCCTATGGCGGTTCCGCCCTTATCTCCGCCATGTGTGGTATTGGTCTGGCCCTCAGCATATATATCAGAAGGTATCAACATTAATTTATGGAGATACGCTATATCGATCCCCTGGTGGAATTAGGTCCCTTATTATTGGAAGTTGAAAAACCCGCCCGTTATATCGGCGGGGAATACGGAGCTATCGCCGGGCGGGAGGGCGGTTTCCGTATGCTGTTCGCCTTTCCCGATCTTTACGAAATCGGCATGTCCAACCAGGCGCTGAAAATTCTCTATAACCGGCTTAACCGGCTGGAGGGGGTGTCCTGTGATCGGGCCTTTGCCCCGGCGCCGGACTTTGAAGCCCTGCTGAGGAAAAAGGGGATACCCCTTTACGGTCTGGATACCGGTATAGCCTTAAAGGATCTGGATATGCTTTGTTTTACCCTGGGTTATGAATTGGGTATTACCGGCATTTTGACCATCCTGGACATTGCCCACATTCCCCTCCGTACCGCGGAACGAGGGGAGGGGGATCCCATCATTGTCATGGGCGGTCCCTGTGTTTCCAATCCCCGGCCCTACGAAGGGTTTATCGACGCGTTCTGGATCGGAGAGGCGGAAGCCGGCTTTTTTGAACTGATCCAAACCATGGCAGACAAAAAAAAGGCGGGGGAGGGGAGGGGAGGGCTGCTTTCGTTGCTTGTTGCCCATCCCCATGTATGGACCCGGGGCAAGGCCGGGGCGAGCCGGGCGGTGGACAGTGCCTTTGCTCAAAGGCTCCCGGAGGCGGCGGTATTTCCCGTGCCCAGCATGAAAATAATACAACACCACGGGGCGGTGGAGCTTATGCGGGGTTGCCCCAATGGCTGTCGTTTCTGTCATGCCGGGTATTGGTACCGGCCCATGCGTCAAAAACCGGCGGATACGATCCGGAAGGAAATCGCCGCCCTGATAGATCAGGGGGGATTCCGGGAGATAAGCCTCTCCTCCCTTTCCACCGGGGATTACCGGCATATCGATGATCTGATCAGCTCCCTTAACGCCGACTACGCTTCCCGGTATATCTCCTTCCAGCTTCCTTCCCTCAGGGTTTCTACCTTTTCCCTGCCCCTGCTGGAAAAGGTTTCCGAGGTTAGAAAAAGCGGCCTGACCTTTGCGGTGGAAACCCCGGCCGATGCCTGGCAGTTATCGATAAATAAAAAAGTGAGCCGGGAACAGGTGGTCTCCATCCTCCGGGAGGCGAAAAAACAGGGCTGGCGGGGGGCGAAATTCTACTTTATGGTGGGTCTTCCCCTGGGGGATGACGGGGGATATGCCGGTGGTACTGAGGAAGGGGAGATTGTCGATTTTATCCTGGATGTCGCGGCCCGGACCGGGATGCACTTCCATATCAATGCGGGGGCCTTTATCCCCAAACCTCATACCCCCTATCAGCGGGCCCCGCAGATCAGCGAAGGGGAGGCCCGGGGAAAACTTGACTTTATCCGATCCCGGCTCAGAGCCCGGGGCCACAAGGTGGGTATCCAGGACCCCTTTGTCTCTACCCTGGAGGGGATCATATCCCGGGGAGACGAAAGGGTAGGGGACTTAATCGAAGACGCCTACCGGGAAGGCTGCCGGCTGGACGCCTGGGCCGAATATTTCAAAGGGGATCTCTGGGCTTCTCTCCTGGAAAAATACCGGCCCCTGGGTGAGGATATCCTGAACGGCCGCGGACCGGGAATAGCCCTTCCCTGGGACTGTATCGATTCCGGTATCGCAGGCGGCTTCCTTACCGGGGAATGGCAAAAATCACAGAGCAGAGAAATCACCTTGCCATGTATAAATAAATGTACACATCCATGTGGAAATTGTCGCTGAAATAAGGTGATTGTTAAAAATAATATACAGCACAAGGTAATTTCTGATGAAAGAATTGGGGCTCCGCCGGCTTCAAGACCGGTTTCCGGTACCTACCGAATCCTCTTTTCTTTTTCCAAGACCGGGAAAGGGGTGTTCCTTTCCCACCTCGGCATAATAGAGGTCTTCTCCATGGCCTTTATCCGCTCGAATATCCCGGTTCTTTTTAGCGGGGGGTTCAATCCCCTCCCAAAACTCGATTTCGCCTCGCCCCTGGCCATGGGGATCGCCGGCGAAGGGGAGATCGCCAGCCTGGATACTACCGCCCCCTTTGACGCGGAACACTTTAGAACCGCCCTCAACCGGGCGCTTCCCCAGGGTTTTTCTGTCACCGCGGCGGTAAACCTCCTCATCCCGGAGGGCGCCAAGAAACATTCCCTGGCTTCCTTGCTTTGGGGTTACGAATACGAGGCTCCGGATTCCCGAGAGCCGGAGCTGGTTAAGGCCGGAAACGAACGGTCCTACCGCCTCGCCCAAAAAAGCATCTACGGCCTCCGGCGTAAATCCGTCCTGGCCCGGCCTCCCGGGGAGGATATTTCATCATCCTATTTTAACGTATACCGCGGCCTCTATCCGGAAAAAGCCATATAAGACCTAAATCGTAATTCTTTATACTATAAAGAATTACGATATTTATACCTGGTTTTTTTTAATATTACAGTAGACAGAATATACATTATGAATAGCAATGAGGATATATATTTTTCGTCGCGCTACCGGGACTGTGGGAGCTGTTTTTCGGTTTTTAACAACCCTTTTTAGGGCAAACGGAAAACTGAGATAAAGGTAGGCTTACTGAAAATAGTCGAATAATTGGCATCCACCCCGACGGCAACTACATACATGGCGGCATAGGTATACATTGGTCCGCTTCCGCCGGTAGTGGGCTGTACGTCAATGTTTCTAGCCACATTTTCGGCGCTATATAGCTCCGTCTGGTTCCGAAAATACCGATCCGACGGGGCCGGATACGACACCGAGGATGAACGTAATATAGGAGTTCCATTTATTACCGGTGGGCTTTCACCGAAATTGATGGTAAGGGTTCCCGGAGAAAATTGACTATCCAGGGTATAATACTTTCGATTGGTAAACAGGGTTCCTACATTGGTCGACGTGGAAGTATCAGGGTTCGTATACGGCTGTATCGCCAGATAGTCATTATTTAAATACGAATTAACGTTAGAAAGCAACCCCTCTCCTATCGTTACATCCAGCAAATTATTACTGACATATATCCGGTAATAGATACTATAATATCTAAAATAAGTGGAAACTGTCGAAGGTTGGGAGGGAAGCCTTACCGTTGCCATGGTGTTTAACGTAACATTAATATTTGTCCGGGGGACCTGTTCAAGATAAGTATAATCATCCACACCACAGCTTAAAAAAATAGCAGTTATGCTGAGATAAAGCAATTTTTTCATCTCAATTTTGTTCCTTCGATCTCAAAATATTCAGGGCGATAATTCGGCTCTGTGCTAAATTTACCCAATCCCGCTCATTTTGCCAATGGTTAATTACCCCTTGGTAGGCTTCGATAGCGGCGTCATAATTCCGTAGGGATTCTTCCAGCCTTCCTATGGCAAACTGGGCCCTATGGGCGGCGGGAAATTCCGAAAAGCCGGTACATTCGGTATAAAGGGCGATGGCCGTTTCTACATCCCCATGCTCCTCCGCCGCCACCGCGGCATTATACAGCGCCACCGGCGCCAGATAGGTTTTCGGCGCCTTCCGGGCCGCATTGGTCCAGGCTTCCTGGGCTTCGGCCCAGGATTTTTTATCCCCATAGATGCTTCCTAAAAGGGAATAGGCCCGGGCGCCCGCATAGGAAAAGATCCCCGACGCAAAAGTTTTCAACTCATCCTCCAAAGCCCGGACCTCCTCCTCCTTGGAAGGTTCGTTGATCTCGGCGCGAAGGGCCTCGTAGCGCTCCCTAAAGCCTTCGACTTTGCCGATGGCCTTAGTTTGAAGGGTATCCTGAATGACAATAGCGGCGATTAGCCCTCCAAAAATAACGATGATCCCCAATATCACCGTAAATAAAATTTTACGATTATTTTGAATAAAATCAACGAATAGGTCATTTATTTTTTTATCCCGTTCTGTTTTTTCAATAATACCTACTGCCATATTCAATGCTCCTTAGGATTAATGTCGAGTTCTTTAATAAGCCTGGATAAATAGGTCCGTTGAATATCCAAGGCTTTAGCGGTTTCTGTCTGATTCCAATGATTTTCTTGTAATATTTTCTGAATAAAATGGGCTTTAAATATATTGATCGCCCTTTTCAGGTTGCGGTTTCCCCGCTCTCCGTATTCCGATGAGGGAGTTTCGTTCTTAAGGAAAAGAACATCCCGCCGTATCTGCGGGGGCTTTCCGATAACACAGGCCCGCTCGATACAATTCTCCAGTTCCCGGACGTTTCCTGGCCATGAATAGGACAACATAGCTTCCATGGCTTCGTCGGAAAAACCGTCGAATTGTTTTTTTATGGTACGGATACACTTCTTAAGAAAAAAAGCCGCCAGTTCCGGAATATCTTCAGGACGCTGCCTGAGGGGGGGAATATACAGGGGCAGCACATTAAGGCGATAATACAAATCGCTCCGGAATTCCCCCTTTTTTACCAAGTCGTCAATATCCTTATTGGTCGCCGCCAAGATTCTCACATTTACCCGCTGAGAAATGTCGGATCCGACCTTTTCAAAGGTTTTTTCCTGAATTACCCGAAGCAGCTTTGCCTGTAACGACAGGGGTAAATCGCCAATTTCGTCCAGAAATATGGTTCCCCCGTCGGCCATTTCAAACCGTCCCCGCCGGTTCCCCAGCGCATGGGTAAAGGCGCCCTTGACGTGTCCGAAGAGTTCGCTTTCCAACAGGCCCTCCGGCAAAGCGGCGCAGTTTACCCGGATAAACGGTTCCTTGCTCCGGGGGCTGCGGAGGTGTATCTGTTCGGCAAAAACCTCTTTGCCTACCCCACTCTCCCCCAAAATCAGGACCGATGAATCGGTTTTTGCTATCCGGTCAATAAGCTCAATTTTTTCCAGCGTCACCGGGCTTTTGGCGATGATCGGGTGGTACCCTTCTTCAGTATAAAGCTCGTCCTGTAATAAACGGATTTCCTCCCGGGCCCTTTCCATACTGCGGGCATTTTGCAGGGCAATAGCCGCCTGGTTGGAAAAAATTTCAAGCCATTCCAATTCGTCCTGGGTAAAATATTTGTCGTTTTTTTTATTGATAAGCTCAATGACCCCGATACATTCATCCTTAATTCGCATGGGAACCGCCATTATGGTCTTACACGGATAACCAATTTGCTTAAAAAGTTCGATAAGATACCGGGCGTCATTTTGTACGTCGTTAACGATAATGGACTTATTATGCTCAACCACCCATCCGGCAATACCTTCTCCGGCTTTCATGGTGTGTTTTTTTACCTCCGCTCCCATACCTAAGGCGACCTCAAAATAAAGCTCCCCCGTCTCCCGGTTAAGGAGGAGCAGGGTCGATGCTTCGCCCTCACAGAGACGAGCCGCCGAATCAATAATCTGGGTCAAAAGCATATGTACATCAGAATAATCTGAATTAATAAGATTATTGATCTCGATTAGAGTATTAAATTTTTGGACATCAATGGTTGACAGCATACAAATGCGGTCTTCTAATTGGTACCCTTAGACTTTAAAAAATCTCCCAGGGTATACTTGGAATCCTCCGCCTCCTCCGCCGCCATATAACGGGAAAGTTCGTCCCGTTGAACCTTTTTTTGATAATCCCGAATTGAGAAGGCTACCATTGATTTTTCAGGCTGTAACTCAAGCACCACCGCTTTTATCTTGTCTCCAACCTGATATTTTTTAAGAGCCTCGTCAGGATTTTCATCCCGGTTCTCCGGGAGGTTTGATTTGTGGATAAGTCCTTCGATACCGCCGGGAACTTTAACAAAAATACCAAAATCCTTGATAGAAGACACCTCTCCTTCAACTAAACTTCCGGGTTTATAGGTTTCGGCAAAGTTTTGCCATGGATCTTCCGAAAGCTGTTTGATCCCAAGCCGTATATGGTGGTTCTCCTGGTCTACTCCGATAACCATTACCTCCACCTCCTGGCCCACCGAGAGTTCACTGCCGGGACGTTTCTTTTTAGTCCAAGAAAGATCATCCCCATGGAGGAACCCGTCGATGCCCTCTTCCAGGTTGACAAAAGCCCCCGCATTGGTAATTTTTACGACCTTGCGGGAAAGTCTGGTACCCACGGGGTACTTTTCATTGATATCGCTCCATGGATTGGTGGTGACCTGTTTCAGCCCCAGGGACACCCTCCCCGCCTGGAGATCATATCCCAGGATCATACATTCCACTTCGTCCCCAATGGCCAAAACTTCGCCGGGCTTCTGGATCTTCCGCACCCAGGAAAATTCCGAAATATGGGCTAAACCTTCGATCCCTTCCTCAAGCTCAATAAAGGCGCCGAAATCGGTTAACTTAGTTACCCTGCCCTTGACGATGTCATTTACATGGTACTTGTCCTCAAAATGCACCCAGGGATCATCGGTAAAATGTTTGAGGGATAGGTTAATCCGTTTTTCCACCGGATCGATTCTGATAACCTTTAGGCGTATCTCCTGGCCTTTTTTTACAAAGTCCTTAGGCCGGGTCACGTGGCCCCAGCTCATATCGTTGATATGGAGCAGCCCGTCAAATCCCCCCAAATCAATAAAAGCGCCAAAGGAGGTAAAACTTTTTACCGTCCCGACAACCTCAGCGCCTATGGGGGTATTCGCAAAGAAATCGGCCCGTTTACGCTCAATTTCTTCTTCGATCCATTTACGGCGGTTTATCACGATATTGACTTTACCGTCCGAATAAAGCCGCTCCACATAAAAAGAAGTCTTTGTTCCCAGGAGTTTTTCCGGCTTATCGACCTTTTGGGCATCTGATTGACTAATGGGGAGGAAGGCCCGTACTCCTGCCCCCAGCTCCACGTCGTATCCGCCCTTAACCAGCTTTTCGATGGTTCCCTCAACTACCGTATGATCCTGAAAAGCCTGCCTGAGATTTTTCCAAAACAACTTAACATCCGCTTTTTGCTTGGAAACAATCACTTCTCCATGTTTATTCTCTTTGGTAATGAGAATAACCGAAACCATATCCCCCACATTGGGGATTTCGGTAAATTCCGCAATTGGAATCTTTCCCTCCGATTTGTACCCCACGTCGATAAAGACCTGGTCCGGGGTAACCTGGATAACAGATCCATCGACCAATTGGCCTTCTTCGAGCTGTTCAAGGGATTTAAGATACTCTTCCTGTAATTGTGTTTGGATATTGTCCGCGGAATTTTTAGACTCATCCATTTCCACTTCCATCTGAACCATGGTTGATCCTTATAACTGTATTTTCTCTATTAATTTGTCATAAACTTGACTTATGGTCAAGTACGAAGTATCGAAATAAATCACTTCCGGGGCAATTTTAAGGCTTCCCTCGGCTTTATTTTTATCAATTTCATCCCGTTCCAGGATCGCGCGTTTTATTTCCTCAAGGCTGAGTTTGGAAACCCCCTGATCGTAACGTCTTTGGGCACGGGCATCCGCCGAGGCGTCCAAAAAAAAGCGGTATTCCGCCCGGGGAAAGACCACAGTGGTCATATCCCTCCCCTCCACCACCACATCAAGCCCTTCGGCGAGCTTCCGGATAAGATCGTTTACCACATGCCGGATGGGCACGATGGCGGATAAGGGAGCGGAATACCGGTCGATTTCATCGGTATGGAGGAGGGAAACCACATTTTCCCCTTCCAGATATACATCGTCGTTCCGGTATTCGATCCGGGCTTTTTTCGCGTAATCCAGCGCTTTTTTTTCATCCCTGGAATCGATACTATTCCGCAAACACCCCAGGGTAATGGCCCGGTAAAGGTTTCCCGAATTAATATAGGTAAGTCCAAGACCCGCCGCCAATAGCCTGGCGATGGTGCTTTTCCCTGCCCCCGCCGGTCCATCTATGGCAATAACCATGCTCCTCCCCTCCTCCCTGATTGTTGAAACAACAGCAAATCATAAAAAAGCTTCGGCTCAGGGATGGATCCCGCCGATATAAAAGATTTCTTCTTCAACAAAGATACCGGCGGCATGTGTACTTCGAATCTGCCGCCCGTCATATACCGCTGCTTAAATACATAATCGCCTGTTTAAAAAGCTGTTTTTCCTTTTCCGCTTCCGATATATCCGGGGTGAGGGCGGCCTCTGCTCGGCCCAGGGCCTCTGCCGCCGCTTTTCGGTCATAACCCATGCCGATCAACGCCTCCACCAACTCCCCGTAGGAGGTCCGGGGCGCCTCCGCCGGCGAGGTAAGGCGGCCCTTTAAGGCCAGGATCATCTTCTGGGCGGTTTTTTTTCCCAATCCTGGTACCGCTTCAAGCCGGCCGATATCCTCATTTTCCAGGGCCAGCTCCAGCTCCTCCTGTCCTATTCCGCCCATGATCTTAATCGCCCCCCTAGGGCCTATTCCTTCTACCTTGAGGAGTTCCAGAAAGGTGCTCCGGCGTTTATCATCGGAAAAGCCGAAGAGCCGCATCTGGTCCTCCCGGTGGTACAGCCAGGTAAAAACCCTTCCCTCCTCTCCCACCGGGGGGAGACGGCTTATATCCGTGGCGGGGACCGTAATATCCCATTCCATGTTTCCGGACAGAATATAGAGGGCATCGGCATGTTTTTCGGTAATAATTCCCCGAATACTGTTGAACATATAGCCACTATACCCCAGTGGAAAGGCTCTTATCAAGGAGTTTCCGGGAAAATTTCAGGGTAAAAACATCTGATTCTACCCTGGGATATCCTGTTTTCCTTAAAATACGGATGAATGAGCGCAACATACCGCCGCCCCCAGGGCGTCCGCGGCATGATCCGGGGTGGGGATGGCTGCCAGCCCCAGGATCAAACGAACCATTTCCTGAATTTGCCCTTTGTCCGCGGTACCCCTGCCCACCACCGCCTGTTTGATTAACCGGGGGGTAAACTCCCGGACCGGTATTTCCCGTTCCGCCAGGGCCATAGAGAAAACCCCCCGGGCTTCGGCCACCGGCATAGCGCTGGTGATGTTCCTGCCAAAATAGATGGTTTCGATGGCGGACTCTCCGGGTTTATAAGTATCCAGCACGGAACAAAAGGCTTTATAAATATAAAAAAGCCGTTCCGCTCCGGAACGGTCCGGCTGGGTTTCAATACAGCCGTGGGCTACATAGATAAGCCGCTGGTTATCAAAATCGACAATACCCCAGCCGGAAGCGGCCAGCCCGGGATCAATTCCAATGATCCGCCGGGTCCGGCTTCCTGTTACTCCCGGGGCCGGTGGATCATTCGGCCCCGCCACGGGTCCAAATTTCGGGGGCATTTTTTTTCTATTCCGCTTCAAAACCTTCGGGAATTTCAATATTGGAATATACGTTCTGCACGTCGTCGTTTTCTTCGAGCTTATCAATCAAGCGCAGGATTTTTGCGGTGGCGTCATTGTCCAGGGTTACCCCCACTTCGGGAACCATGCTGATTTCGGCGTTGAGGGTTTCGAGCCCCTTCTCATTCAGGGCATTTAAGACCGACTCAAAATCCTCCGGGGCGGTAGTAACCTCAATAATTCCATCGGAAAGGGCTACATCTTCAGCCCCCCCCTCCAGGGCAGCCTCCATAATCTGATCTTCGGTGTACTTTTCCCCGTCAAAGGTGATGATACCCTGACGTTTGAAAAGCCGAGACACAGCACCGGCGGTGGCCAGGTTCCCGCCTGACCGGGTTAGGATGTTCCGCACATCCGCGGCGGCCCGGTTTTTGTTATCCGTAAGGACTTCGATTAAAACCGCCACTCCCCCGGGGGCGTAGGCTTCATAGGTGAGTTCTTCATAATTGACCCCTTCCAGCTCTCCGGTCCCCTTCTTGATGGCCCGGTCAATATTATCCTTAGGCATATTTGCCCCGCGGGCCTTTAAAACAGCGGTTCTTAACCGGGGATTGCCCTCAGGATCACCCCCCCCCATCCGGGCGGCGATAGAAATTTCTTTAATCAACTTGGTGAACATTTGGCCGCGTTTTGCGTCCGCGGCACCCTTCTTGTGCTTAATAGTCGCCCATTTACTGTGGCCGGACATGATAACTCCTTCTGCCGGGTACGGATTTTTCCGTACCCTTTTTATTTAGAATACGGGATTTAATACCCCGCCGTATTTAAAACTTCCAGCCTTTTTTAAAACAGGCTTAAAAAGCGGTTAAAACCCGTTTTTTCTCAAAAACCAAGGTAATAGAGCCTTTCCCAAAACCCGGTTGGTTTCGGGAAAGGCTTTGGAAAAAACGGCCCAAAGCCCGTTTTTTCCTCTAAATCTAAGGTTGCTTTCCCAAAAGCTGAAGTTTTGGGAAAGC
>JAISOO010000042.1 GCA_031275595.1 Spirochaetaceae bacterium
CCGGGCGGTCCATGAAAAGGCCGGAACTATCCCGGTACGGCCGGTCCGGATCTCCATCGGCCAGAAAGGTTCCCGGGTCTTTTATACCCTGTTAATCCGGGGGAAAGGCGGAAATTGAACTTATAGCTGAGGCTGCTCCAAAACTAACCGAGTTTTGAAATAAGCCCAACCAACAGAACCCCCGGAAGCTTTACGTATAGAGATCTATTCTCTATACGTAAAGCTGGTTTTCGTTCATCCGGGGAACCAACATACCCCAGAGGCAGTCCCTGGGGGTGTTGATTGTTTTTTAAATAGATTTTTTTAAATATATGTGTAGCAGTCCGCCACATCTTATAAATATAAAAGGCCCGGAGTATGGTGGTAGGCATCTCTTTAAATAATCCCTTGGGAATAAAACTGATCTTTCCCTTGAGCGTATTATTTTCTGTCTGGGTAAAGGTTATCTCGATGCCGTTAATCCAGTTCTTGCAGCGCATGTTTTCTTTACTCACGATCCATGAACCAACTACCATTTATCCCGCTCCTCCAGGTATTCCCAAAATTTTGGTTTTGGGAATGTAACCTTAAAAATTAAAGAAAGAAACGGGCTTTTTTCCGCTTCTTCCGTTTTTTAACTCATTTTGAGTATGGCCTGAATTCCTATCATAGTATTGTAGTTTTTTTGGGAAAAAAGCATTAATTATTTGGAAATTTCGTTTTTTCTGAGAATTTTGATCCCCGGAATTTGCGGGATTTGTTAAACTTCGATAATAATGGACTTGCGGGATACCCGGTTGGTTCTCGTCCTGCAATTTCTCAATGCCGGGCAGGCATATTTACAAGGTACAAGGCGGAGTCCTTATCATGGGTGAATTGGGCGGTGTACAGTTCCGAATAAAGTCCGCCCTGGGTCATAAGGTCCACATGGCTGCCCTGCTGCCGGATGCCCACATCGTCGATCACCACAATACGGTCCGCGTTGCGGATGGTAGAAAGCCGGTGGGCGATGACCAGGGTGGTACGTCCCCGGGAGAGCTCTTCCAGGGCATGTTGTATCTTGAGTTCCGTGGCGGAATCCAGGGCGGAAGTAGCCTCGTCCAGAATGAGAATGGGGGGATTTTTAAGGAAGATCCGGGCGATGCTTATCCGCTGCTTCTGGCCGCCAGAGAGCTTAACCCCCCGTTCCCCGACCATACTGTCGTAACCTGCGGGCATTTTTATGATGTCGTCGTGGATTTCCGCCCGCCGGGCTGCCTGGATGACTTCCTCCCGATCCGCGTCAAGGCGTCCGTAGCGTATATTATCCTCGATGGTACCGGCAAAGAGGAATACGTCCTGCTGTACAATACCGATACTTTTCCGCAGCGATTCCAGGGTGATATCCCGGATATCCCTGCCGTCAATGGTTATACTCCCCTCCCGGGTCTCGTAAAACCGGGGCAGAAGGTGGCAAAGGGTGGTTTTGCCGCCCCCCGAAGGGCCGACCAGGGCCAGGGTTGTTCCCTCGGGGATCAAGAGATTGATATGCTCCAGTACCCGTATATCGTGATTATATGAAAAAGTCACGTCCCGGTATTCTATACGCCCCCTTATTCCTGTCATATCTATGGCGCCGGGTTTGTCCTGTATGTCAGGCTCAATGCGCATGATATCCACAAAACGGCCGAACCCGGCCATACCGGTGGTGTACTGTTCCACAAAACTGGCCAGCCGTCTAATGGGCTGGAGGAAAGCGGCCACAAAGAGGTTACAGGTGATGAGTTCCGGCAAGGTCATCTTGTGCCGCATGATCAGGTAGCCGCCCATGGCGATCACCGCCACGTTGAGGAGGTAAATCAAAAATTCAAGTTTGCTGTTAAAAAGGGCCATGGATCGGTAGTAGGTCTTCTTGGCGGACTTAAAATGCTCATTTCCCCGGGTGAATTTTTCCGTTTCATGGGCCTCGTTGGTAAAGGCCTTGGCGACCCGGGCGCCGGAGATACTTGATTCCAGGGAAGCGTTTATCTCGGCGGTACGTTCCTTTACCTTTTTGGATGCCCGGAGCATATTGACCCGGGATAAGATCGTATGGATCACCATAAAGGGGATCATGACAAAAAGGACCAAAGCCATCTCCCACCGTATGGAAAGGATCAGGAAAAAAGCGCCTGAGAGGGTAAGGAGGGAGATAAAAAGATCCTCCGGGCCGTGGTGGGCCAGTTCGGTTACCTCAAAAAGATCGTTGGTTACCCGGGACATAATATGACCGGTCCGGTGGTTATCATAAAAAGAAAAGGGCAGCTTCTGGAGATGATTAAAAAGATCCCGCCGCATATCCGCTTCGATATACGCCCCCACCGTATGCCCCCAGTAAGTAACAAAGTAAGAAAATCCGGTTCGTAATATATAAAGCAAAACCATGAGGATGATCATGATAAAAAAGAAACGGTAGAGTTCCGCGGGCAAAAAACGCTCAATGGTCAATTTGGTCATCATAGGGAATAGGAGATCTACCCCGGCAATCAGGGACGCGCAGAACATATCCGCGGAAAAGAGCTTCCAGTGGGGCCGGTAATAGGCGGCAAAGAGAGATACAGAGGACTTATTGAGAAAATCTTTCGTAGCCATAGGTCCACTATACTCCATTTTACGGCTCCCGGACCAGTATGCAGGGCAAAAGCATTTGTCTTTGTCTTGTCCCGGGGTATCGACATTTTCAGCCCCTTCATATACGATACCAAGACAGCCGGTCAAAGGAGTTAGTCTATGAAAACAGCGGTTATTTATTATTCCTATGAAGGTAATTGCGCTTTAATCGCGGAGCTGATAAAAAACGCACTGGGGGCGGATCTTATCGAACTGCGGACGGCGGATGATAAAAAACGGCGGGGTTTTTCAAAATATTTCTGGGGCGGCAAACAGGTAATAATGAAAGAAACTCCTTCCCTTAAGCCCTATACGGTCGATCCGGAAGCCTATGATCTTATCATCATCGGTACCCCGGTATGGGCGGCGAGCCCCGCGCCGGCTCTGAACACCTTTTTGGGAGAACAGCGGATCCGCAGCAAAAAGATTGCCCTTTTTTGCTGCCACGGCGGCGGCAAGGGGAAGGTTTTTGACAAGATAAAAAACAAACTGTCCGGCAACACCTTTGCGGGGGAAATAGATTTTATTAACCCCCTCAAACAGAGGCGGGAAGGGGTAATTGGTAAACTCAATGCATGGCTTAAGGGACTGTAGCCCAGGCATCGGCTAAGAGGGGCATAAAGAGCCCTCCCTGGACCGTGCGGTTCTGAAAATGATAGTGTTTGGCATTTACCGTATCGTACCAGTCGGAAAAGGGAACCCGGTCCGGGGTGTCCCGTAAAAAGGCCGCCACCGGCTTTATCAGGGCCTCCCGTTCGGCCTTGTCGGCGCTAAAGGCGGTTACCCAGAGGATCCAGTCCGATTTGGTATAATCCTTACGGCTGTCCAGGGGGACTCCGTAGGTATGTTGCCGCGCGGTATACCATGCCAGTTCGAAGGCAAATAACTCGGGGGGGAACAGCCGGCTTTTGAACAGCAGGTCCCAGACCAGGTTGTATTTAAGGCTCCAGCCTTCTTCCTGGTCAAAGACCAGGGCGGTATGATCCCCCCGGCTGGTATTCGTTACCCAAGCGGCGGCCATGGCTTTGGCCCTGGAGTGGTATTCCCCGGCCTCTATCCCCTTCCCCGCCATGTCCAGGAGGACGGCATAGGCCTCGATCCCCATGATCGCCTTGGCGGCGAGGTTACAGTTGTGGGCCAGATGGCCGGCGAAGTCGTCGGTACAGAGCTGGTCCCCGGGATCTTCCCCGTATTCGATGAGGTAGCGGACCCACTTTTTCGCCAGATCAAGATGGGGCCTGGAAAAATCGACATTCCCCTCGGCCTTGGCAACAGCGGCCATCATGATGAGCATATTGCCGCATTCCTCCACCGGCATTTGGTACCGGAGATCGTAGAGGGCCGAATTGGCGGGAAAGGTATAGAGAGGGGGGTACACTTCGGTGTTGTCCATAGAATGCCGGAGCCCGTACACCTGGCCGGTCACATAGGGATAACGGCCGGCGTCGTGGGGGGCAAAGTCGTAGGTCCAGACCGGCTGCCGGGCAAAACGGAGAACCGGACGGAGCATACCCTTGACCAGTTCGGGATTGTACAGCAGGTAGAGGGGGACCGAGGGATAGCTCACATCCACCGTGGCGGCGCAACCGTTGGAAAAACATTCCTTGGAGACAAAGACCGGCTCTCCCTTTTCATCGGTGATAAGCTTGTGGGCCGCGATGGTTTGCCGGTAGGCCAGGTTCAGAATTCTTTGATAATCCGCCCCGCCCGATGCGAGGGCCCTTTTGTTTAATTCCGCGTCAAACCGGGCGCAACGTTCCCGCAGGGTTCCGTAATCCGCCACCGCTTCCTCTATAAGGGTGAGGAAAGACTTCCCTCCCCGGGTCCAATAGGCCCGGCGGGTTTCCCCAAAATAGTTGATCGATGCCAGATCATCGTAGGCCGCCGCCACCATCCCTTCCGCGCTTCCGGATAACTCCGGAAACTCAATCCGGGCGGATAGTTCCTGTCCCGCGCCGGACATAAACACCCGGCCCTGTCCTTCCGGCACCGCCAGGTAGAGGTACCCCCAATCAATGGTAACATTATCTCCGCTGTGGCTGAGGGGCGCCTGTTTCCGCTGGCCCAGCCAGCCGGCGCGGCAACCCTCCAGGGCATGGGTACCGCTCAGGAGGGGGGCGGGATTATCGCCGTATCTGCAAAAGCCCCCGTCAAAGGCAAAGGTTACGGCCACCTGGTGCTTACCCTCCGCGGCGGACGCCTTTACCCCGATGTAGGAAACCGGCCGGGAAAGAAGGTCCAGGTCGTCAAGCAGGAGGGGGGTGAGGAAGCTTAGCTCCAGGGTTATCCCCGCCCCTTCAAAACAGTACCGGGAGGAAGTGGCGCTGATCTCCAGCGAAGTTTGGGTAAGGGCCGGTTCGGGGCCCAGGCCCATAAACCGGTAAAGGGTATCATCCACCGACACCAGTCCGATAATCCGCTGGGGTCGGCCGGTCCAGTGGACGGTGTCGCCGTCGTAGAGCCGGTCCGCCGGGGACCAGACCGAAAAATAGGGATCGCAGGTGATGAGGGGTACGCTGGGAACACGGGTACTCATGGCGCCTCCCGATTGAGATTTTTCTGTTACTGCTTTAGCTTTTGTGGTGGTATACATAATGAGTCCCATACAACATAATCCAAGGCCAATACCCCAAACAATACCCCGCCGCAGCTTCGCCGAAAATCCGGGGGAACTCACTCCTTGATCCCCGTCATGGCGATACCCTGGGTAATCTGCTGTTCAAAGATGAGGAATATGATGATCGCCGGGATGGAGGCCGTCATATTGTTGGTGATGGGGATAACCCGGTCGGAAGCGTAGGTCATCTCAAAGGTAGGGAGCCCCACCGGCAGGGTAAACATCCGCTCGCTCATGGCGCACAGGAGGGGCCACAGGTAGTTGTTCCAGGAGCCGATAAAGGACAGGATGCAGTTGGTAACCAGGACCGTCCGGGAAAGGGGGATAACGATCCGGGAAAAGATAACCATATGTTTTGCCCCGTCGATCTGGGCCACCTCGATGAGTTCCTTGGGGATACCCTTAAAAAAGCTTACCATGATAATAAGCCCCATGGAACCGGCGATCCCCGGCAGGATCATCCCCGCATAGGTGTCGATCATATAAAGGCCGTTTACGGTGATAAAGAGGGGCACAATGGTGGCCTCCCCGGGAATCATAAGCCCCATAAGGAAATAGAAAAAGATGCTCCGTTTGCCCCAAAATTCCATTTTTGCCAGGGGATACGCCGCCAGGGCGGAAACCGTCAAGCCCAAGGTGGTACTCAGGACGGCAATGAGGAAGCTGTTAAAGGTCCACAGGGGCACCCTGCTGTTCCCAAGAATATAGGCATAATTCGCCAGGGTATAGGGAGGCTTAAACCAGTCGATAAGTTTTCTAAAGGAGGCGCTTTCGGCCTTTAGGGACGCAAAAAGACCGAATAGCAGGGGGAAAAGAAAGATCACCGCGATGGTTATGGAAAGAAGGGTCAGGATGATATTTCCAGGGCTGTATTTACGGTATATCCTCATAACTATTCCTCCTTTTTCCGTTGAAGCCGAAGTTGTATATAGGAAAGGACCACCAGAATGATAAACAGGGCATAGGACATGGCCGCGCCGTACCCCATATCACTCTGGCGGAAAGCGGAGTCGTATATGTACTGGATCAGGGGCCGGGTCGCCGTACCGGGACCGCCCCCGGTGATTAATTGGATCTGGCCGAAGATTTTAAAGGAAGCGATGGTCTGAAGCAGCAGGATGAGATAGGTTACCGGTTTGAGCAGGGGCAGGGTTATGCCGAAGAGCTGCCGGGCTTTCCCGGCGCCGTCCAGTTCCGCCGCCTCATACAGCTGTTCGGGAATCTCCTGAAGGGCGGAAACAACCAGCATCATGCTGAATCCAATGGTCCACCAGACCGTGATCAGGGTAACCACCGTCCAGATAAGCCCTATATTCTGGAGCCACATAATCTCCACCCCCGGGGGCAGGATCCCCCAATCGCGGAGCAGAAAACTCAATATCCCCCAATAGGGTTCAAAAAACCATCGGGCGATCCGGGAGATCACCGCCACGGAAAGCACCGTAGGTACATAATAGGCGATCCGCAGGAATTTTTTCATTCCGAAGCCGCGATTTGCCAGGATCCCCAAACAGAGGGGGACCACCACCAGCAGGGGAACCGAGATAATGACAAACCAGGTGGTATGCCACAGGGCTTCCCAGAAATATTTGTCCTGGAAAAAACGGGTATAATTCCCAAATCCCAAAAACCGGATTTTCCCCATGAGCCCCCATTTGTGGAGGCTCACATAAACACCCTGGATTACCGGCCAGATGATAAATACGGTATACAAGACAAAAAAGGGCAATAAAAACAAAAATGCCGTCAGGGTTTTTGAAAACAATGGCTGCTTCTTTTTTTCCATCCCACTTGTTCTCCCTAAAAATAGGGGAAGCGGGAAAAATCCCGCTTCCCGTTTTCACCTAAAACTAGCGATTAAT
>JAISOO010000044.1 GCA_031275595.1 Spirochaetaceae bacterium
GGTATGGGAAGCCGTATGGGGGGTCAATACCACGTTATCCAGGGTAAAAAGGGGGGACTGCTTTGGAGGTTCCTCCTCATATACATCAATACCCAGCCCGCCCAAGCGGCCGGATTGGAGGAGTTCATAAGCCGCCTCTTCGTCGATAAGGCCGCCCCGGGCGGTGTTGACAATGATCGCCCCTGGTTTCATCCTTTTCATCACCTCCCCGGATATAATATGCCGGGTCTCCATGGTAAGGGGCAGATGCAGACAGAGAAAATCCGCCGTCTTTACCAGCGTATCAAAATCAGCGGCGGCGATGCCTTGGGCTTTCGCGTAGGCTTCATCCATATAGGGATCGCAGGCTATAATATTCATAGCAAAACCGGCGGCCCGTTTTGCTACCGCCTTGCCGACGGCGCCGAGGCCCAGGATACCCATGGTCTTGCCGTACAATTCAATCCCCATAGAACGGGGCCATTGGCCTTCCCGGGTGCTTCGATCCAGGAAGGGTATCCGGCGGGCAACGGAAAGGATCAGGGCTATGGTTAAATCCGCCACCGCCTGGGCGTTGACCCCGGGGGTATTACATACCAGGATACCCTTTGCCCTGGCCGCTTCCAGGTCCAGGCGGTCAACACCGGCGCCGTAACGGGAAATTGCCCGCAGAGAGGCGCTTTGTTCGATCACCTTTTTGGTGATAAAGTCAAGACCCGCAATATAACCCTCGCAGCCTTCCAGCAACGGGATAAGTTCATCTTCGGTAAGGGGTCTTCCACGGGGATTAAAAACTACCCTATCGGCAAACCGGTTCAATTGTTCCAGAGCCGGATTGGGGTGAGCCGGATTTAAAGAGGTGGCGGTAACCAATACTTTCATAAGAACTCCATATAAGAAGCCGGTATCAAAAATCAGAGGGTTTTAACAACAAGTTAAGTCCCAATTAAACCAGGCCGTTTGTCCATATTGAATTCTGAAGCATCCTCAGCTTTACTTCATATGTAATTACATAATATCATTATTACTTACTTTGTCAATTCTATTTACATTTTATTATATATAGGGTATTATTCAGCAATATAACGACATAATGGCAACTTGTGTGAAAGGAGCATATGATATGCCGAGCCTAAAGGCCGCAGAGTTTCCGACTTTTTATTTTATAGGAGTAACCACGGGACAATCATCCATTATGCGGGTGTTTCCTCAATGGGCGGAAGTCCTGGGGCTTAACGCCGTTATCCGGGGAATTGATCTGCCGCTTCATGCTCCGGAGGAGGATTATCGAAGGGTTACCGTCTTTTTGAAGGAGGAGCCCTTTTCACTGGGAGCGCTGGTAACCACCCATAAATTGGATCTCTACCGGGCCTGCCGGGATATCTTTGATTATATTGACCCCTATGCGGAAAAACTTGAAGAAGTTTCATCCCTTTCAAAAAAAGACGGGGCCTTTTGCGCTTATGCCAAAGACCCTGTCTCAAGCGGATTGGCCCTGGAGTCATTTGTGCCCCCTGATTTTTGGCTCAACCATGGCGGCGAGATCCTCCTTCTGGGAGCGGGGGGGAGTTCCCTGGCCATGTCATTGTATTTTTCCCAAGAACGGTTTGGAGACAATGTTCCCCGGCGTATAACCATCGCAAACCGCAGCGAACCGCGGCTCAAATCCGCGGCAACGGCTTTACAGGGACTGAACCAAAAAATCGACTTTCGGTTTTCGCATTGCCCTACTCCGGCGGATAATGATAAATTGATCGCCGCGCTCCCCCCCTATTCCCTGGTGGTCAACGCCACCGGACTCGGCAAGGATGCTCCCGGTTCTCCTACCACAGACGCCGTTTCATATCCCGAAAACAGTCTGGTATGGGAGATCAATTACCGGGGGGATCTGATTTTTAAACGCCAGGCGGAGGATCAAAAAAAAGCGAAAAACCTCCATGTGGAAGACGGATGGAATTATTTTATTCATGGGTGGACCCAGGTAATCGCCGAAGTTTTTCATATAACCATTGACCGGCAGATGTTGGAACAATTAAGCGCTGTCGCAAAAGAATGCAGCGGAGGCAGGTAAAATGGCTGAAAAAACAAACTATGATTGGGCGAGAGGATTTTTACTGGATTTTTCCCTTAAGGACGGCTCTTCCCGGAACGCAGTATCTACCAAGCGTTACCTTTCCCAGATGAAGGGCATATATAACGATACGGCGGCCTTTGAAAAAATGGCGGACGGAGGGAATCCCCTGGTGTATGAGTTTTACGAACTCGGCGCGCCCCACAATCCCGGGGATCTTGCCTTTGGTACGTCCATCACCTATCCCGGAAAAATCGGCAACGAATATTTTATGACCAAAGGACACTTCCATACGATCCTTGAAACAGCGGAGGTATACTATACTCTATCGGGAGAAGGGGGCATGCTATTAGAGAACCCCGAAGGGGACACGGAATTTTGTCCTATGGAACCGGGTCAAGCTATCTATGTGCCCCCCCGGTATGCCCACCGCAGTATAAATACCGGGAAGGTTCCCCTGGTTTCTTTTTTTGTTTTTCGCGGGGATGCAGGTCATAATTACGCTACCATCGAGACCAAGGGGTACCGCAAACTGGTGGTTGAAGGAAACGACGGTAAGCCCCGGGTCATAGATAATCCCCGATGGGTAAAGGGATAAAAAAGGAGCGCCTTTTTTAAAACTCGGTTGGTTTGGAAAAAACGGTTTAAAGCCCGTTTTTCACTTAAATCTAATGTTGCTTTTTCAAAACCACGGTCCTCCCGGACTGCCGATTTTGAAAACCCCGAGGAGTATTATGGACAGCATATTTGCCTCCATCAAACTTGATAAAAACATACCGATACCCCTCTATTATCAATTAAAGAAGCAGATCCTTACGCTCATTGAAAATGCCGTTATTCAGAAAGGGGGTATGCTTCCCCCGGAAAATGAACTTTGTGAAGTCCTCAATGTTTCCCGGCCCACCATACGCCAGGCATTAAGTGAACTGGTAAATGAAGGCTACTTGAACCGCTATAAGGGCAAGGGGACCTTCGTGTCCAGTCCGAAGGTAGAGGAGCGTTTTTTAAGTAAACTGGAAACCTTCAACCAGGAGATGAGATCCAAAGGCATTACTCCCCAAACCAAAGTGATAAAACTTGAAAAAATTATCGGCCCCCACGAGGCCAATGAGAAATTAGGGCTCCCGCTGAACGCGCCCCTGATTTATCTTAACCGGGTACGGTTGGCCGATCGGGTGCCCCTGGTGTATGTGGAAACTTTTTTACCCTATGAATCGTACCAAAAACTTATGGAGATTGACTTTACCGTTAATTCCCTCTACCAATCCCTGGAAAAGCTCTATCACGTAAGGGTCAACCGGGTGCGCCGGGAAATTGAGGCGATCAATGCCCGCCGCAAAGAAGCGGAACTTTTACAAATTACCAAAAACAAAGCCCTTATCCTGGTTAAAACCGTTGCCTCCTCCGATGATACCCCCATGCCGGTAGAATTTTCCGTTGCCCGCTACCGGGGGGATCGCAATAAATTCAGTGTGGATATCCTGGGATACTATTGCTCCTGACGGTCCCGGGCAAAAACAACTGCTTTTACTCCACCTAACACCCCGAGATGCCTTATTTTGAAATGTTACCGAAAGTACCCTTCATTCTTCTGCTTTTTTTGTTGTATACTATGCTACCATGGATGGAAACCAAAAATTGTCGGTTTCGGAATTGACCGAACGGATCCGTCAGAACCTTGAGGGGGTCTTTGCCCATATAATCGTGGAGGGGGAGTTGTCCAATTTCCGGCCTTCCAGTACGGGCCACCTCTATTTTACCTTGAAAGACGCAGGGGCTTCGATTTCGGCGGTGATGTTCAAAAACCGCCTCCGATATCTTTCCTTTGACCCCAAGGACGGGATGCTCCTGCGGGTCCGGGGGAGTGTTTCGGTTTATGCCCAGCGGGGAACCTATCAGATAATATGTGAGGAAATTGAGGAAGCCGGAACCGGGGCGCTGCTGGCCCTTCTGGAAAAACGGAAACGGCAGCTTGCCGCCGAGGGGCTTTTCGATGAGGCGAGGAAACGACCCATCCCCCGTTTCCCCGAAATCGTGGGAGTGGTAAGCTCCCCTACCGGAGCGGCGGTACGGGACATCCTCAACATCCTGGCCCGCCGGGCCGGGGGAATCCGGGTGATCATCCTCCCCGCTCCGGTACAGGG
>JAISOO010000006.1 GCA_031275595.1 Spirochaetaceae bacterium
ATCGTATAAAAATTCACAAAAGTGAATTTTTATACCCTACAAACTGCATAAAGGAGCCCGATAATCGAGGATTTTTTGCATATCTATGCAAAAAATCCACAAGTGCAACAGGCTCCTAGAGGTTTTCCCAAAACATCAGTTTTGGGAAAGACTCCCTACAAACTGCATTCGAACCGAAGGTTCGCGGAGCCCCAACAATCGGGAATTTTTGCATGAAGGGCGCCAAAGGCGCCTGAGCAAAAATTCCACCAGCGCAACAGGATCCCAGGAGCCTGTCGCGCTGAAGCGCAGCAAACTTACCCCGGGAGAAAATTGCATAAGCCCTCAGCGCTTAACGTATAAGAGATGAGCGATGTTCTCCCCAAGCCGGTTCCAAAACCAACCGGGTTTTGGAACCGGCTCATCTGCCAAGCCAAAAGAACCTTTCCCAAAACCGCCTGGTTTTAGGAAAGACGCGGACTATCCGCTTTTTTACTGAGGGAACAAGGGGTATTTCTATGCCGCCATGAGCCTTCCGGCTATTCTTCGCTTTCCTCCACGGAAAAATCCTCTTCCTCCGGTTCGGCAACCACTTCGAGCTTCCGTTTTTCCAGGATCTCCTGCATATACAAGTCCAGGTCCTGCTGCTCCTCGTCGAAGAGCTTCACCGCCCGGTACCGCTTCATGCCGGTACCCGCGGGAATGGGGTGGCCGATGATGATGTTTTCTTTAAGCCCTCGGAGGTAGTCGGTGGACCCGGCGATGGCGGCGTTAGTCAGCACCCGGGTAGTTTCCTGGAAGCTGGCCGCGGACAGGAAAGAATCGATGTTGAGGCTGGCTTTGGTGATGCCCTGGAACATGGGCCGGGCCACCGCGGGCTGCCCCCCTTCGCCGATGACCCGGTTGTTTTCCTCGTGGAAACGGTACTTGTCCACCATCTGGCCGAAGATGAATTTGGTATCCCCCACCGCCACGATCTCCACCTTCCGCATCATCTGGCGGATGATAACCCCGATATGCTTATCGTTGATGGATACCCCCTGGAGGCGGTATACCTGTTGAATCTCGTCCATCAGGTAACGCTGAAGGGTACTCTCCCCCAGGATGTGGAGGATGTCATGGGGATTGACGGCTCCCACGCAGAGCGCTTCCCCGGCCTCTACGGTATCGCCGTCCCGAATCTGGAGGCGCTTAGTCATGGGGATGAGGTGTTTGTACTCTTTGCCAAAGGCATCCTGGATGACCACCACCCGTTTGCCTTTAACAATACCCTTGTTAAAGCGGACCACCCCCGAAACCTGGGCCAGCACCGCGGGGCTCTTGGGTTTGCGGGCCTCAAAAAGCTCGCTGACCCGGGGCAGGCCGCTGGTGATATCCATGGCCTTGGCCGATTCCTTAAGGGTCTTGGCGATGGTTCTCCCCGCGTTGATCCGTTCCCCTTCGTCAACCTGGATATAGGCCCCGCCGGGAAGGAAATACGAAGCCAGTTCCGCCCCCTCATCATCCAGAATGAGGATCCGGGGCTGTTTGCTTTCCAGCTGGTATTCGGTGATCCGTTTTTCCGTGTTGCCGGTTTCCTCGTCCAATTCTTCTTTTAAGGTCGTACCGGGGATAATTTCATCATATTTAATGATCCCCGAGACTTCGGCGATGATGGGGTCCGAGAAGGGGTCGAAGGTGGCGATGGTTTTTTCCGGCCCCACCACGTCGCCCTTTTTAACCACAAAGTCCGAACCGTTCCGTATTTCGATCTTCTGATCCGGGCCGATAAGGTAGAGGTTTTTCTTCTGAACCATGGCATAGGCGATCTCGGTGGAGAGGATATCCTTGGATCCCCGGCGGATAACCGGTTCTCCCCGGATGATGCGTTTGCCGTCCTCCACCAGGACTTCGTCTTTAGCCTCAAGCTTATATTCCTTCATAACCTTGTTGATTATGGCATACCCTTTGCGGGTAAAAAGCCAGCGGCCGTCGGGAAGCTCCACATGGGCGCCGATTACCTCCCGGACATACACCGGATACTTGAGGAAGGTCCGGTTCTCCTCGCTGATCTTGGTAGCGGCCCCGCCGATGTGGAAGGTCCGCATGGTAAGCTGGGTACCGGGCTGGCCGATGGACTGGGCGGCGATGGTCCCCACCGCCTCGCCGATATCCACGGTACGGTTGGTGGCGAGGTTCCGTCCGTAACAGCGGCGGCAGACCCCGTGTTTCGCTTCGCAGGTAAGGACCGTCCGGATCCGCACGGTTTCAACTCCCGCGGACTCAATGGCGGCGGCGATTCCCTCGGTAATTTCCTCATTTACGTCGATGATGAGTTCCCCGGTAATGGGGTGTTTCACCCGTTCCAGGGTATAGCGGCCCACGATACGCTCGCTCAGGGGTTCAACGATGTCCTCCCCTTCCTTAATGGCGGAATAGGAGATACCGTTGATGGTGCCGCAATCGTCCTCGTTTACCACCACGTCCTGGGCGATATCCACCAGACGCCGGGTCAGGTATCCCGCCTCGGCGGTCTTGAGGGCCGTGTCGGCCAGGCCCTTGCGGGCGCCGTTGGTGGAGATGAAAAATTCGATCACCGAAAGCCCTTCCTTAAAGTTGGACCGGATAGGCAGCTCAATAATATCCCCCGAGGGTTTAGCCATAAGGCCCCGCATCCCCGCAAGCTGGCGGATCTGGTTGCGGCTTCCCCGGGCGCCGGAATTGGCCATCATATACACCGAATTAAATCCGTCCCGGTCCGCCTCCAGGGTCTTCATCATAATATTGGTTAAATCCTCGTTGGTCTTGGACCAAACCTCCACGACCCGGTTGTACCGTTCCTCCTGGGTGATATGCCCCTGGCGGTACTGGCGCTGGATGGAATCGACTTCCCTGTTGGCCTTGTCGATCATCGCGGTTTTCTCTTTGGGCACCACGATATCATCCACCCCGATGGTGGCCCCAAAGACCGTGGCGTATTTATACCCCGTGTTTTTTATGGCGTCCAGCATCCTGACGGTGGTCCAGGAGCCCTTTTCGGCAAAAATATTTTCGATAAGGCCCCGCAGTTCCTTGTCCTTCAGTTCATAGTTGATAAAGGGAATCTCCCCGGGCAGTTCCTCGTTGAATACCAGCCGCCCCGCGGTGGTTTCAATGAGCTTGCCCTTGGCGAGCTTGGTTTCGATCCCCACCTTTTCCCAAACCGGGAACTTGGTGGCCCGCACCCGGATGGCCGCCTCCCAATCCAGGGACTTGGTCTCCACCGCCATAAGCACCTCCTCGGTACTGGTATAGCGGCGGCCCTGGCCCTTGGCGTTCGGCTTGATTCGGGTTAAAAAGTTGATCCCCAAAACCATATCCTGGGAGGGGAACACGATGGTTTTCCCATTGGCGGGGTTGAGGAGGTTCCGGGCGGAAAGCATCAGGGTCCAACATTCCATCTGGGCCGCCTGGGTCAGGGGCACGTGGACCGCCATCTGGTCTCCGTCAAAGTCCGCGTTAAAGGCGTGGCACACCAGGGGGTGGAGCTTAATGGCCTTTCCCTCCACCAGAACCGGCTCAAAAGCCTGGATCCCCAGGCGGTGCAGGGTGGGGGCCCGGTTCAGAAGAACCGGGTGTTCCTTTACCACCTCGTCCAGAATGGCGAAAACCTCGGGGGTTTCCGCCTCCACCAGCATCTTGGCCTTCTTGATATTGTACACCACGTCTTTATCCACGAGTTTTTTCATGATAAAGGGTTTAAAAAGCTCCAGGGCCATCTTGGTGGGAAGCCCGCACTGCCACATCTTGAGGTCCGGCCCCACGGTGATCACCGAACGGCCCGAATAATCCACCCGTTTCCCCAGGAGGTTCTGCCGGAACCGGCCCTGTTTTCCCTTCAGCATATCGCTGATCGACTTGAGGGGCCGGTTGCTGGCGCCCTTTACCACCCGCTTTTTCTTGGAGTTGTCAAAGAGGGCGTCCACCGCCTCCTGAAGCATCCGCTTTTCATTGCGGATGATGATATCCGGGGCGTTCAGGCCCTGGAGCCGTTTCAGCCGGTTGTTCCGGTTGATCACCCGGCGGTAAAGGTCGTTGAGGTCGCTGGTGGCAAAGCGGCCGCCGTCGAGCTGCACCATGGGCCGCAGTTCCGGGGGTATCACCGGGATCACGTCCAGGATCATCCATTCGGGCTTATTGTTGGAATTCCGGAAATTCTCTACGATTTCGATGCGCTTGAGGAGCCGCTTATCGCTTTTCACTCCCTTTTCGATCATCCTGGCCCGGAGTTCCGTGGCAATCTGGTCCAGGTTGATGTTCTCCAGGAGGGTCCGGATCGCCTCCGCCCCCATGCCGGCGCTGAACGCCCCGCCGTACCGTTCCTGGGCCTCGATAAATTCTTCCTCGGTAAGCAGCTGCATCCGCTTTAAATCCGTATCCCCGGCGTCAATGACCACGTATTTCTCATAATAGAGGATGGAACGGAGGCTGGCCATGGGAAGATCCAGGAGCAGACCCATCCGGCTCGGCACGGAGCGGTAATACCAGATGTGGGATACCGGAGCGGCCAGCTCAATGTGGCCCATCCGTTCCCGGCGCACCTTGAAGTGGGTTACTTCCACCCCGCAGCGGTCGCAGATGACCCCTTTGTACCGGATGGACTTAAATTTACCGCAGTAACATTCCCATTCCTTGGTGGTTCCGAAGATCCGCTCGCAGAAAAGGCCGTCCTTTTCCGGCCGCAGGGTCCGGTAGTTGATGGTCTCCGGCTTTTTAACCTCGCCGTAGGACCAGGCCCGGATCATCTCCGGAGAAGCCAGTTTTATCATGATGGAGTCAAAATCCTGTATATCCCGCATCGTCATCCCCCTAAAAATTACTCCCGCTTTTGGTGATCAATTCCTCATCCCGTTCGGTCAGGGGAATTTGTTTGCCCTTGGCATCATAGATGGTCATATCCAGGGCCAAACCCCGCAGTTCCTGGACCAGCACGTTGAAGGATTCGGGGATCCCCGCGGTGGTGGAAGGCTCCCCCTTTACAATGGCTTCGTATATTTTGGACCGGCCCGTCATATCGTCGGACTTGATGGTCAAAAGTTCCTGCAAGGTATTGGCCGCGCCGTAGGCTTCCAGGGCCCAGACCTCCATTTCTCCCAAACGCTGGCCGCCGAACTGGGCTTTACCCCCCAGGGGCTGCTGGGTTACCAGGGAGTAGGGGCCGGTGGACCGGGCATGCATCTTGTCATCTACCAGGTGGTGGAGCTTGAGGAAGTAAATCACCCCGCAGAAGATGGGGTTTACAAAGGCCTCGCCGGTCCGGCCGTCCCGGAGTATGGTTTTACTGGTCACCGGGAGTCCCGCTTCCTTGAGTTTCTCCTCGATCTGCTCCGTGGAGGGGGACTGGAACACCGGGGCGGAGAACCACTCGTCCAGGGTGCTGGCCGCCCAGCCCAATTCCGTTTCCAAAAGCTGGCCGATGTTCATCCGGGAGGGAACCCCCAGGGGGGTCAAACATATATCCAGGGGAGTGCCGTCCTCCATATAGGGCATATCCTCCTCCGGGAGGATCCTGGCCACAACCCCCTTGTTGCCATGGCGGCCTGCCATCTTGTCCCCTTCCCGCAGCTTCCGTTTGGTGGCGATAAGGACCTTTACCACCTCGTCTACCCCGGGGTTAAGGTCGTCCCCTTCGGTACGTTTCAGCCGCTGGATGTCGATGATGGTCCCGTCAATGCCGTGGGGCACCCGGAGGCTGGAATCCCGGACCTCCTTGGCCTTCTCCCCGAAGATGGAGTTGAGGAGCTTGAATTCCGGGGTGGTTTCGGTTTCGCTTTTGGGGGTTACCTTCCCCACCAGGATGTCCCCGGAGCGGACATTGGCCCCCACCCGGATGATCCCCTCGGCGTCCAGGTTGTCCAGGCTTTTTTCGGAGGTATTGGGAATATCCCGGGTTATCTTCTCCGGCCCCAATTTAGTCTCCCGGACCTCGGTGATAAACTCTTTTATATGGATGGAGGTGAACATATCGTCCTTCACCACCCGCTGGGAGATGAGGATGGAATCTTCGTAGTTGTACCCGTTCCAGGGCATAAAGCCCACGAGGATGTTCCGCCCCAGGGCCAGCTCCCCGTTCCGGGTGGCCGGCCCGTCGGCAATAACCTGGCCGGCCAGGACCTTCTCCCCCATCTTTACCAGGGGCCGCTGGTTGTAACAGGTATCCTGATTGGTCCGCTGGTATTTGATCAGGGGATACACGTCCAGCCCCTCGGCATTGGTGGCGGCATTGGCCGCTCCCCCTTCGGCGGGCCTCATCACGATCTCCTGGGAAGTTACCCGGAGCACCGTCCCGCCCCTGCGGGCCTTGACCAATACCCCCGAATCATAGGCGCATTTCCCCTCCATGCCGGTTCCGACCCGGGGAGGCTCGGGGAACACCAGGGGCACCGCCTGACGCTGCATATTGGAGCCCATCAGGGCCCGGTTGGCGTCATCGTGTTCCAAAAAGGGAATGAGGGAGGCGGAAACCGAAATGATCTGCTTGGGGGAAACATCCATGTACTGAATATCCTCGGGCCCCCGGGTGGTATAGTCCCCCTGGCGGCGGCAGGAGATCTGGGCGTCCGCAAAGGAGCCGTTGTTTTTCAGCTTCGCCGACGCCTGGGCTATGTAATACCGGTCCTCATCCATGGCGGAAAGGTACTCGATGTCCTTGGTGGCCATCCCCTTGACGACCTTGCGGTAGGGGGTTTCCAGGAAACCGTAGTCATTTACCCTGGTGTAGTTCGCCAGGGACACGATAAGGCCGATATTGGGACCCTCCGGGGTTTCAATGGGGCACATCCGGCCGTAATGGGTGTAATGCACGTCCCGGACCTCAAAACCCGCCCGATCCCGGGAAAGCCCACCGGGGCCCAGGGCGTTGAGCCGGCGCTTGTGGGTCAGCTCCGCCAGGGGGTTTACCTGATCCATAAACTGGGAAAGCTGGCTGGAACCGAAGAATTCCTTAATCGCCGCCACCACGGGTTTAATGGAAATCAAGTCCTGGGGCTTAATGGTATCGGTCTCCTTGAGGCTCATCCGTTCCTTGGCGATCCGTTCCATGCGGCTAAAGGCGGTTTTGAGGGCATTGGCCATTAATTCCCCCACGGACCGGACCCGCCGGTTCCCCAGGTGATCGATGTCGTCGATATTTTCATCCCCCACATACACCTTGATGAGGAATTTCATGGTGGCGATGATATCCTGTTTGGTCAGGGTAAATTCATCCAGCGGGGGGTTAAAGTCGAATTTTTTGTTGAGTTTGTAACGCCCCACCTTGCCCAGGTCGTAACGCCGGGCGGTAAAAAACATCCCCAAAAGGTCCTTTTCGGCGGCGTCCACGGTGATGGACTCCCCGGGCATGAGGACCGAATAAACCGCGGAAAGGGCGTCTTCCTTAGACGGCTCGTCCCGGCTGGGGTCTTCCTTGAGGAATTTGATCTCCTCCCGCTCGAAACAGTTGAGGAGCATGGGGGAATTGAGGGAGTCCGGGGCCTCGAAGTTGATGACCTCCACGGAGGTTACGCCGTTTGCCAGGAGTTCGTCCACGTTGTGGGGGTGCAGTTTCTCGCCGACCCGGTAGAGTTTTTTCATGCCCCCGGCAGGGGCCTCCCCGCTTTTATCAACCTCATCGGGGGTTTCATTAACCCACACCGCCGCCGCCAGGACCTTGCCGGAAAATCGTTCCCTGGTCTCCCGGTCATCCTTTACCTCCAGGGTTTCCACGGTATAAAAGGCCCGGATAATCGCTTCCCGGCTTTCATATCCCAGGGCCCGGAGAAATATGGTCCCCAGGATGCGTTTTTTCCGGTCGATCTTGGCATAGATAAGTTCCCGTTTTTGGTCGATTTCAAATTCCAGCCAGGAACCCCGGTAAGGGATAATCCGGGAAGAAAAAATTCCCTTTTCATGGCTGAAGATAACCCCCGGCGAGCGGTGGATCTGGGAAACCACCACCCGTTCGGCCCCGTTTATGATGAAGGTCCCCCGTTCGCTCATGACGGGGACATCCCCCATGTAAATATCCTTCTGCCGGATTTCACCGGTTTGCTGGAAGATCAGGTTGATCCGCGCTTTAAGGGGCATCGCGTAGGTAAGCCCCTTCTGTTTACAATCCAGTTCGGAAAATTTGATGTTCTCCTCGTCCAGGGTATAATACTCGTATTCCAACACCATATCGCCGGCGGGGCTCTCGATGGGGAAGGTGGTCCTGAAGACCTCTTCCAATCCCTGGATTTCCAGGCCTTGATGATTCCGCAGACGCTCCCGCTGCAGGAAACGCTCATAGGAGCAGAGCTGAATGTCTATCAAATCCGGAAGCTCCATCACATCCTGAATATCCTTCCCTACATAGGTCCTTTGGGCTATTACCTTTCCCTTTGCCATATTACCCCCTGCTGGCGGCCCGTAACCTGGCGGATATTTTTGCCGAATATCCCGCTGTCGGGCCGCGCGCCTCCCAAACAACAAAAGGGTCCCGGCAAAACCGGAAACCCCGGGACCGCGCCCAAGGACAATACACCCCCGTTTGGACCATACCAAAACGGGGGCTCATCCTTTGCCGTATCCCTTGTTCAAGAGAAAAAAAGAATTGTTTTCTGTCTCGTCTACTGAATTTCAACCGTACCGCCGGCAGCAGTGACCTGTTCCTTAATTTTCGCGGCCTCTTCCTTGGAGACATTCTCTTTGAGGGGCTTGGGAGCGCCTTCAACAAGATCCTTCGCCTCCTTGAGGCCAAGTCCGGTAACCGCCCGGACCTCTTTGATAACCGCGATTTTTTTGGAATCGTCAAAGGCCTTAAGAATGACATTGAATTCCGTCTTCTCCTCCACGGCTTCCGCGGCGGCCGGAGCGGCGCCAACCGCGGCCACAGCTACGGGAGCAGCGGCGGAAACACCGAATTTTTCCTCCATGGCTTTAACCAATTCGGAAACTTCCAAAACAGTCATGGACGAAATCGCTTCAATAATTTGATCAGTAGTAAGGGCTGCCATATTATCTTCTCCTCAATAAACACCTTAAAATATGCGCCCATACGGGCACAGCGCATCCCCAGGATGCCTCCGGGAACAAGCCCGGATATATGTAACCGACAGGAACGGCAGCATCCGAAGCCTGAAGGTCTCTGGTTACCAAGCCTGAAACCGGCTCAGCCGGCCTTTTTATCCCCCACCGCCTTAATGGTGCGGACCAGCCGGGCGTTGATGTCGTTCAGGGCCGCGGCGAGGTTCCGGACCGGGGCGTTCATCACCGACATAAGCATGGCGATAAGTTCCAGCCTGCCGGGGAGTTTGGAAAAGGCCTCAATCTGCCTGGTATCGTAGGTCGTATCCCCGATTAATCCGCCCTTGACCCGAAGCGCCGGGGTTTCCCTGGCAAAATCAAGGAGGACTTTAGCGACCTCATTGGGCTCCTTGAGGGCAATCGCCACCGCCGTGGGACCGGCAAGATAGGCCGCCACATCCGGGGCGGACAGCTGCTCAAAGGCAATCCGGGCAAAATTGTTTTTTACCACCTTGAATTGGGCTTCTTTGACCCGAAGCTGCTTCCGAAGGGCGGTAATCTGTTCCACCGTAAGCCCCCGGTAATCGGCAAAGATAAAATCTTTGGTTTTGCCAAAGGCCTCTTTTAATTCATTGATGGACGCGACCTTAACGTCCTGTATTTTCTTAGCGACTATCGCCATGGTTTAACTCCTTGACATTAAGCGCCGGACGGGCCGGGCTACTCTTCATCCTTGACGGAGACCCACACCCCGGGTCCCATGGTGGAGGCCACCGAAACGGTGCGGATAAAATCACCCTTGGCGTCGGCGGGCTTTTTCCGCTTGATTTCGGTAACCACGGTCCGGATGTTTTCCGCGACCTTTTCGCTGTCCATGGAAACTTTTCCCACCGCGAGGTGTACCACCCCGGTCTTGTCGGCCCTGAATTCCACCCGGCCTTTTTTGAGTTCCGAAAGGGCGCCCTTGAGGTCGAAGGTAACCGTCCCTGTTTTGGGATTCGGCATAAGCCCCCGGCGGCCCAGAACCATACCGAGTTTGCCCACGTCCTTCATCATGTCCGGGGTGGCTACCGCCACATCAAAATCGAGCCATCCCCCCCGGATCTTCTCGATAAGGTCCTCGGCGCCCACATAGGTAGCCCCCGCGTCCTGGGCTTCCTTCTCCTTTTCCGCTTTACAGAACACCAAAATCCGTTTTTCTGACCGGAACTGGTTGGGAAGCACCACCGTATCCCGGACGGATTGGCTTTTTTTCAGGTTAAGTTTCACCGAAAGCTCCACGGTTTCATCAAATTTGGCGGGCGCAAAGGTTTTGACCAAATCCAACCCGGATTTTATATCGTAGGTAAGGGCGGGGTCATATTTTTTAAGGTTTTCGAGGTATTTTTTTCCGCGTTTCATTTTTCCACCTCTACACCCATGGACCGGGCGGTCCCCGCGATGATCTTCATGGCCCCTTCGATATCATTGGCCGAAAGATCCGCCATTTTCAACTTCGCGATTTCCTCAAGTTTTGCCCTGGGGATCCTGCCGACCTTGGTTTTGTGGGATTCCCCGGAGCCCTTTTCAAGGCCGATGGCTTTTTTAATCAAAACCGCCGCCGGCGGGGTTTTGAGGATAAACGTGAAGGATTTATCCGCATACACGGTGATAACCACCGGTATAATGAGGCCCTGCTCCATGTTCTTCGTCCGATCATTGAACTGCTGGACGAATTGAGGAGCGCTGACTCCATGGGGCCCCAGGGCAGGTCCCACCGGCGGGGCCGGAGTGGCCTTGCCCGCGGGACACTGGAGCTTGATCATGGCGCTTATCTTTTTCTTTGCCATTCATGTACTCCTTCGTAGTATGCCCGGCCGCCGCCGGACTAACGGGGGCCTTGGCCCCCTCCTACTTTATAAGGCGGGAATTGGGAATGCAGGGGCCCCGCTCCCCGCCGGGCGGTGTGGAAACTCAAGTTTCCGAACAGCCCGCCATAAAAACTACAGTTTCTCCACCTGGAGGAGATCTACCTCCACCGGGGTGTTCCGGCCAAAAATGCCGACCATCACCTTGAGCTTATTTTTCTCCTGATTCACTTCCTCAATGGTACCGGTGAAAGACTCAAAGGGACCGTCGATGATCTTGACCTGTTCCCCGGCCATAAAGGTCTGACGGGATCGGGCCGGCCGTTCACCCTTAATTTCCCCGGATTTTTGCAGGATTGCCCGGGCTTCATCCCCGCTGAGGGGCTGGGGTTTTTTATCCGCCGGGGTTCCCACAAAGCCCGTAACCCCCTGGATCTTTTTGATCTTTGAGCAAGCCGCCTTCCAGCCGGCGTCAGGAAGGTCCATCTCTACCAGGATATATCCGGGGAAGAATTTTTTAGTCAAGGTCCGTTTTTTACCGTCCCTAACCTCCACCACTTCTTCGGAAGGGACCTTTACATCCCGGACCACTTCCTTTTCAAGTTCTCCCGAATCGATCATGATACGGATAGTTTTTTCTATTTTATTCTCGTATCCCGAATAGGTATGGAGAACATACCAGCCCGTCGCCATTTTTTTCCTTATTAAAATATAGCCTGTACGCCCAAGAGAAGCAACACATCCACCAGGCCCAAAACCGCCGCGAAAATTATGGTGGACACAATAACGACCTTTACGGAGCTGACCACGTCGTCCCTGCCGGGCCACACGACTTTACGGAGTTCCGCGTAAGATTCCTTTATAAATTGAACCAGTTTGTTCATTTTGCCCTCTTTACGGATACATTCCCAAAGCTAAATCTTGGGGAATATGCCTTGAATTTAGCGGGAAAACCGGACTTTTGACCGCTTTTCCCATAATTCCAAACCCGCCCGAGTTCCGGAATTGGCGTCCCGCGCTCAGGCATTAAAAACATCGAACCCTTCGAGTCCTACCTGGACTTTTTCCTTTCCAAAACAATTTTACCCAGGCCAGGTAAGACTCCCCTCCAGCCTTCGGCATCCTGCCTCAGGCCTCCGGGCCGGGGTTCGACCCTGACGGCGCCATCCCTGGCGCCTTTTCCTCCCTTTGGTCGGCGGGTCGAACCCTTCGAGTCCTACCTGGATTTTTTCCTTTCCAAAACAATTTTACCCAGGCCAGGTAGGACTCGAACCCACAACATTCGGTTTTGGAGACCGACGCTCTACCATTAGAGCTACTGGCCTAAAAAACACTATTTGATCTTTGTTTCCTTGTGCAGCGTATGCTTCCGGTCAAAGGGACAGTACTTATTAAGCTCCAGTTTTTCCTGCATATTCCGCCGGTTTTTCTTGGTAGTGTAATTTTTCCGTTTACATTCACTGCATTGGAGGGCGATGAGCTCCACCGCCGTCTTTTTACTCGCCATAATCTATCCCCCGGGCTCAAATTCTCTTACCATAAATCCGTCATATGTCCGTTTTTGTCCAGCCCTCAAGCGGAATCGAACCGCTGACCGCATCCTTACCATGGATGTGCTCTACCGACTGAGCTACAAGGGCATAAAAACCACATTTTATAACGTTCTAGGAACATAACAGAATAACCAAATTGTGTCAAGCGGAATTCGATAAAAATGGACAAAAGCAGCGTATTTTCCAAAACCCGGTTGGTTTTGGGAAAGCCTCGCGGTTACGTTTTTGCCCGGTTTCAAAAGGAACCGGTAAAACCGCCGGTATATGCCTGGAGCACGGCGTCAAACCGGTGGTTTGGCGGCCGGGGATCCGGCCCTTGTGTACGGAGGAGCCCCGGGCAAATGGGGAAGGGGAAATGCTTTTACCCAGGGGAACCGTCAGGAAGACTTATAAATTTACCGGGTTTTAGCTATAATAGAAATACGGCCGTCTCAAAACCGGGGTTTTGAAACAGCCATAACATCCCGAAAATTCAGTTTTGAGGAAGATGCCCTGATTTTAAGGGAAAACCGGGCTTTTACCCGTTTTTACCGGCTGATTTTAAGACAAACCTGGGTTTCGGGATTAACTTTATCACACAAGGAGCGTTTATGTCTATTCATATCGCGGCCAAAGAGGGGGAGATTGCCGAGGTCATTTTATTGCCCGGCGACCCCCTGCGGGCCAAATTTATCGCCGAAAATTTCTTGGAAGCCCCCCATTTATACACCGGGGTCCGGAATATCCTGGGCTACACCGGTACCTACCGGGGGAAACGGGTCTCGGTCCAGGGGACGGGGATGGGAATTCCCTCAATTTCAATATATCTTAACGAATTATTCAGGGATTACGGGGTTAAACGGGCGATTCGGATAGGGACTGCCGGGGCGATCCAGGACCAGGTAAAGGTCCGGGATTTGGTATTAGCTATGGCGGCTTCCACCGATTCCGGGGTCAACGCCATTCGGTTTAAGGGGAGGAATTTTGCCCCTACGGCGAACTTTTTTTTGCTTAAATCCGCCTATGACATTGCGGTTGCCAAGGGTTGGCAGCCTAAGGTCGGTAATGTGGTTTGTTCCGATATGTTCTACCCCGAGGATCCCGATGAATGGAAGCTCTGGGCCCAATTCGGCGCCCTGGCCCTGGAAATGGAGACCGCCGAGCTTTACACCCTGGCGGCAAAATACGGCCGGGAAGCTCTGGCGATACTGACTATCTCGGACAGTCTTATCACCCAGGAAATAACCAGCGCCGAGGAACGGCAGACCACCTTTACCCGGATGATGGAGGTGGCCCTGGAAACGGCTATTGCTTAAAAGTGGTTGACTTTTTGTTTCAGAATGTTCTATAGTATCAACATCCGCCCGGGTGGTGAAATTGGCAGACACGCTAGTTTCAGGTACTAGTGCTCGCAAGGGCTTGGGGGTTCAAGTCCCCCCCCGGGCAAAAAAAGAAAAACCCCGCCCAAAAGCGGGGTTTTTTATTACATGAAAATTGGGGACTTGAACCGAAGGACGCGCCGACCAACGGGAGGAAAAGCGCGCATGGATGCGCGCGGCAGCGTCCGCAGGCGGGCTGGAGGGCCGAGACACGATGTCGAGGCCCGTAAGCCAAGTCCCCCCCGGGCAAATGGTGAAACTGAGAATTACCGGGACGGCTCACCGGCCGCGTCCGGGGTTTTAAAAATGGTAAGCAGGTTTTTGCCGTTAAGCCGCTGGTAGGTAACGTGATCCGTCATTGTTTTTACCAGGTATATGCCGAGGCCGCCTATATTACGCTCCTCAATGGTGCCCTTGGTTTTGGGGTTGGGCCATTCCAGGGGATTAAAGGGGATTCCCCCGTCTTCAAATTGCAGCGCCAGGGCTTTCCCCGCCCTGCCGGTCCGCAGGATCATCTCCCCGGTTTTTCCGGGATAGGCGTAGTTGGCGATGTTGACAAAAGCCTCCTCCGTCACCATCGTGAGCTGCTGACTGGTCTTTATGGGGCAGGCGTAATCCTCCAACGCCGTCTCTATCCACGCAAGGAGCTGGTCGAGGTGGCTCAATGCGGCAGGAAGGGTTATCTCCCGTTCAAAAACCGGCGGGCCGTCAGGGATTGGCGGGATCATCGGAATGTTTACCGGTATAGGCTATGACCAGGGTCGTGATGTCATCGGACTGTTCGGCCCCCCGCGCAAACAGGGCAAGCTCCTGCCGCATGGCCCCGTCAAATTTCTCGGGCGGCAAATCGCGGAAGGTATTTGCCCTTTCCAAAAGACGGCCGTTGCCGAATTGTTCCCCCTCCCTGTTCATGGCCTCATTCACCCCGTCGGTATACAGGTAGAGTTTGTCCCCGGCCCGGAGGTCCAGGGCACAGCTCTGATACCGGGAATCCTCGAACATACCCAGGGGCACCCCCTTTTCCAGTTTCATAAACCGGTAGGGTTCCCCGGAAAGGGAAATGAGGGGGGGATTGTGGCCGCTGTTGGCATAGGTCATTTTTCCGGTAAGTAAATCCAGGATGCAGAGAAAGACCGTAACAAACATACCCTGGGGATTGTCCTCGTAAAGGAGTTTGTTTACCGTCTCCAGGGTTTCCGCGGGATCGACGCAGCTCAAGAGGTGGATCTTGAGCAGGGTCTTGGCAATCACCATAAACAGGGCCGCGGGGATGCCCTTGCCGCTGACATCGGCAATGACACAGGTGATGTGGGTCTCCTCCCGGTCCAGGTAAAAAAAGTCGTAAAAATCCCCGCCTACCTCCTTCGCCGGGGTCATTTTCGCGTAGAGGGCCAGTTCCCTGCGTGCCGAGAACCGGGGAAAGATCCGGGGCAGCATACTGTTCTGAATGTCCGCCGCGGCGGTCAATTCGCCGTTGATCCGCTCCTTTTCACCGTTGATTGTTTTGATGTCCCGGATCATCTGGTTGAAGGTTCCCGCCAGGACCCCAATCTCATCATGGGAGTTATCCTCAAGCTGGTAATTCAAGTCGCCGGCGCTGATAATCTCCGCCCCTTTACAGAGCCTGACGATGGGATTGGTGAGGCTTCGGGATAAACGGAGGGCAACGGAGAGGGCAATCCCCGCGGTCAGGATTATCACGGCGGCTATGAGGAGGAGGATCACCAAAAAACTTTGGTTAATCTTCTCCGCCACCTCCCCGGTGAGGCCGATAATATCCTGCCGTATGGAGCGGGCCGGGGCGGTAACTTCCTCAACGGTCATCACGATCCCCATGCTAAAATTGATGGTCGAGAGGGGGCTGTAGGCGGCAAATACCTCCTCCCCGGAAATTTGCAGCGCCATGAGGCCTTCCTGCTTATCGATCATCCGTTTCGCGAGCTCCCGCAATTCCGGATTGTCGCTGTGCAGGTAATCTTCGCCGATGGTCCGGTCCGAATCGCTTTCGCGGAGCGCCTTTTCCCGGGGGCCGATAATCACCCGGCCCTTGTCATCAAGCAGGAAGCCGTAACCGGTTTTGCCGATTTGACTTGAGTTGATAGCCCGCTCCACCTCGGTTAAAAGGGCGCCGCTGCCGGCTACGCCCTTCAAGACCCGGGTCCCCGAGGATTCATCGTAAAAGGGCATGGCGCAGGAGATACCGGCCCCCCGGCCCAGGGCGTCTATAAAAACATCGGACCAAAAGAGGCCGTCCTTTCCCTTGGCCCCCACATACCAGTCGCGGCTTGTAACATCGAAATCGGTCTTGTTTACCACGAAAGAACCCCTGCCCGCCACGATGACATAGCCGGACTCCCCGCCTATATAACATTCGGTCAGACCGTCCACCACCACAACCTGCCGCAGAATATCGGAAACATTGGCCGCCATAAGAACCTCCTCCCGAATGGAGGAGAGGGACACCCCCGGCGCGGTCATCAAATAGGGGGTCAAGGTTCCCTCCTGGCCGGGCCGCAAATAATCTATGGGTTTGGGCCGGTACAGCTCTTTATGGGTATAGATGTGACCGGCAATTTCCGCCACCATCAAGGTTTGATTTTCCATGATACGGAACTTTTCGTTCACCAAGGACGCTTTGTCCCGGGCGAAATTTATCATCTGCTGCCGCAGCTGGGTTTCCAGGGCCTTTTGGCTTTCCCCGGCCGCTACCTCGCCCAGGGTATCGCTGTGGGAAAGGGTCGTCCCCCGGATATTAAAAATACTCACCAGGGCCGCAAGGCTCAACAGGAGAAGGGAGCCCAGGGAAGTTGACAGAATGACGATTAA
>JAISOO010000100.1 GCA_031275595.1 Spirochaetaceae bacterium
TTCCAGGTGGTACCTGCCCGGACCCGGGTAATGCTGAGAACCGCCGGCTCAAAGGGACTCATCCCGCGGCTTATAATGGTCTGAGCATGGTTGATGATCTGCGCCGCCGCTACGACGGGGTCTTTACAATGATGGGGTTCGGCGGCATGTCCCCCCTGGCCTTTGACGAGGACGCGGAAGCTCCCTACCGCGGCGTAGGTAGCCCCGGGGCTCAGGGCGATAAGACCGGGGGCCAGCCCCGCCGTAACGTGGAGGCCGTAAATTTCCTCCGCGTCGTCCAGGCCCCCCGTATCCAGCACCACCTGGGCGCCCCCGGCCCCTTCCTCGGCCGGCTGGAACACGAGTTTGACGGTTCCGGCAAGGGCTTCCGCTTCATCCCGGAGGAGGATGGCGGCCCCCAGCAGGGCGGTCAGGTGGAAGTCGTGCCCGCAGGCGTGCATACATCCCGGATGCTCCGAAGCGTAGTCCAAGCCCGTAGCCTCGTCAATGGGAAGGGCGTCAATATCGGCCCGCAGAGCCGTTACCGGCCCCCCGGGCCTGCCCCGGATCCGGGCAATGAGCCCGGTCTTGAGGGGGGTATCCAGGATCTCCACCCCGGCCTGGAGGAGCAGTTCCCGGATCCGCGCCGTCGTTTTATGCTCTTCAAACCCCAGTTCGGGATGCCGGTGAAACCAGGTAAAATAATCTTCCAAGGTAGATTGCAGGGTTGTTTTGTCCATAAACCATCCGTTTTGAGAGGCCCTGCTTAGTGGGTTGTTTTTCCCGCGAAAAACGCCCCCAGGCCCTGAATAATCGTTACAATCAGGATCAAGACGATCACCGTTACTATGGTAACATCCGTTTGGTACCGCTGATACCCGTAACGGATGGCAAAATCCCCCAGCCCGCCGCCGCCCACCGCTCCGGCCATTGCGGTAAGCCCCACGAGGCTGATAAAGGTGATGGTGGTTCCCCGGATGATGCCGGGGACGCTTTCCTTCAGGTACACCCGAAAAATGATCCCCCCGGGGCTGGTACCCAGGGCCTGGGCCGCCTCAATGGAACCGCGGTCAATCCCGGCCAGGGCGCTTTCCATTTGGCGGGTAAAAAAGGGGACCGTCCCAAAAACCAGGGGTACGATGGCGCCCCTGACCCCAATGGCCGTACCCACTATCGCCCGGGTAACTGGAATCAACAGGGCAATCAGGATGATAAAGGGGACGGATCGGAAAAAATTGATGATCTTGTCCAGGATAGTCCAAACGAGGATATTTTCCAGAATGTCCCCCCTTCTCGTAACAGTAAGGATAACCGCGAGGACTATCCCGATACCAAAGGTTATGCTCCCGGTAATGAGCATCATATACAGGGTCTGTCCCAGGCATTTTAACAGCTCCGGTACCTTGGTCACCACATTGGGTATCAATTGAGCCAACAACTCAACCATGTTTGATCACCTCTACCCGTACCCCCCGGTCGGTGATCCATTGAACCGCTTGGGCAATGGCTTCGGGTTCACCGTCCAGGATGTTGATAAGGCCCCCCAGGGGGGTCTCCCGAATAATATCAAGATCCCCAAAAATGATATTGATTTTTACATTAAACCGTATGGACACCGTAGAAATCAACGCCTCCACGGTATTACGCCCCGTGTAACTAAAGCGGGCCAGGATCTGGTTCGGTTCCAGCCGGATGAGGGGGGAATCCTCCCGCAAAAGGTCGTAGATTTTATGCAGATTCGAGGTGGTGGCGATAAAATCCTTGGTGATCCGCTGGGCGGGGTTTGAAAAAACGTCAAAAATCGAGCCGCATTCGATTATTTCCCCCCGTTCCATCACCGCCACCCGGGTGCAAATTGATTTTACCACATTCATCTCGTGGGTGATAAGGACGATGGTGAGCCCCAGCTTCCTGTTCAGATCCTTCAACAGCCCCAGGATAGACTGGGTAGTCTGGGGATCCAGGGCGCTGGTGACCTCGTCGCAGAGGAGCATCGACGGGCTCGTCGCCAGGGCCCGGGCAATACCGACCCGCTGCTTCTGCCCCCCTGAAAGCTGGGAGGGGTAAGCGTGTTCCTTATCGGAAAGGTCCACCAGCGAAAGCAATTCCCCCAGCCGTTCCGTGACAACCCCCGGGGCCATGCCCCGATACCGCAGGGGATAGGTGATATTTTCACCCACCGTCCGGGATTGGAACAGGTTGAAGTGCTGAAAGATCATCCCGATATTTTTACGGGCCCCCCGGAGTTCCCGGGGGGAAAGCCGCATAAGGTCCTGGTTGTTTATGAGCACCTCCCCGGAATCGGGCCGTTCCAGCATATTGATACACCGTACCAGGGTACTTTTTCCCGCGCCGGAAAAGCCGATAACCCCAAAAATCTCGCCCTCCCCCACCGTCAGGGATACGTCCTTTACCGCGGGGACCGTATTTTTTCCGTAAAATGTTTTCGAGACATGGGTAAGACGGATCATGTTTACCACGCGGGGATAAAAGCTCCCTTATACTCGTTTTGGAATACCGCCTTTACCGCGTCGGTATGGTATTCCGCCACGATCCGCTGATACACGGGATCGTCTTTTTCCGCGGTACGGACCACCAATACGTTGATATAGGGGTTTTGGCCGTCCTCGGTCTGGCGCTCCAGGGCAAGGCTGTCCCATTCCGGGTTTAGTCCCGCGTCAACCGCATGGCCTCCGTTGATGATCGAAGCGGTCACATCATCCAGCAGCCGGGGGGTCTGGGCCGCCTCCACCTCGACAAACTCCAGCCGCAGGGGGTTTTCCGCGATATCGCTCAACGCCGGGGTGGGACCCGCCTCGGCGGGGATTTTAAGGAGCCCCGCCTTTTCAAGAACCCGCAGGGCGCGGCCTTCGTTTACCAGGTCATTGGGAATCGCGATCTTATCCCCGGCCTTGATCTCGGAAACGGATTTTATTTTCCGGGAAAACAGGCCCAGCGGGGCCAACAGCGTTTCCCCAATCGGGGTAAGGTGGTAGTTCTTGGTTTTTATTTCATTGTTCAGATAGGCATAATGCTGAAAAGCGTTCATGTCAATCTCGCCATCCTCCAGGGCCCGGTTGGGCAAAACATATTCGGAAAATTTGACCAACTCAATGCGGATCCCCTCTTTTTTAAGGGCCTCCGCGATGGGCTCCCACATGGCGGTTATTTCCCCCACCGTGCCGATCTTTACCACCCGTTCATTGGTGGCCGCCTTTTGGCCCGCCCCGAACAACAGGGCGCCGATAAAAACGGCCTGTAAAATCATAAAAAATTTTTTCATTTTAAGATCCTCCGATCAATTTATTCTAATCCTATATGATTAGTATGTTATAGACTATCCCTTCGGAAATAAAAAGTCAAGCGGGGCTCCCCGCCTTTTTTATTTTTACGTGAAAAACCGGCCAAATAAAAGAAGAAGCGAAACACCGGCGGGGTTTGGCGGGCATCCTTGTATAAACATTCATTCCGTGATATATTTTTGTATAAATATGCGCGGAGGCCCTATGAGCGATATCAGGGATTTTTTATCGGACATATCGGGAAACGATTATATCGATTCCTCATTATATAGCAGATTCAACGTAAAGCGGGGGCTTCGGAACGCCGACGGGACCGGGGTCCTGGTAGGGCTCACCCGGATCGGGGATGTTCACGGTTACCTTATGGATGAGGGGGAAAAGGTCCCGGTGGAAGGCAAGCTGTATTACCGGGGCATTGACGTGGAACATATCACCGCCGCCGCTGCCGCCGAGGGGCGCTTTAGCTTTGAGGAGGCGGTTTACCTCCTCGTGTTCGGCGAGCTTCCCGGCAGGGAACAGCTGGAGCAATTCTGCACCCTTATGGGGCAAAACCGGGCGCTGCCGGATAATTTTGCGGAAGATTCCATCATGAAGGCCCCTTCCCGGGACATTATGAACAAACTCGGCCGCTCGGTATTGACCCTCTATTCCTATGACGCGGACCCTGAAAATCTGTCGCCGGAAAACGTACTGCGCCAGTGCATAGAGCTTATCGCCCGGTTCCCCACCATTGTGGCCTACTCGTATATGGCGAAAAAACACTACTACGACCATGAAAGCCTTATCATTCACCAGCCGCCCGCTTCCTGCCAGAGCGCCGAAACCATCCTGTCCCTTATCAGGCCGGATCAGCAGTTTACCCGGCTGGAGGCGGAAATTCTCGACCTGGCCCTGACCCTCCACGCGGAGCACGGCGGGGGGAACAACTCGACCTTTGCGGTGCACCTGGTATCCTCCGCGGATACCGATACCTATGCCGCCATTACCGCGGGGATCAACTCCCTTAAGGGCTTTAAACACGGGGGGGCCAATATCAAGGTTATGGGGATGATGGAGGATATCAAAAAAGCGGTAACCCACTGGGACAAGGAGGGGGAAGTCGCGGACTACCTGGAACGGATCCTCAGGGGAGATGCCTACGATCATTCCGGCCTTATCTATGGGCAGGGCCACGCGGTGTATACCAAATCGGATCCCCGGGCGGTGCTGCTGCGGGACAAGGCGGCGGTTTTGGCGGAGGAAAAAAACCTGATGGACGAATTTAACCTCTACCGCCTGATCGAACAGCTTACCCCGGAGGTTTTTAGAAAAATTAAGGATTCCGACAAATATATCTGCGCCAATGTGGATTTTTACTCCGGTTTTATCTACAAAATGCTGGGGATCCCTTCGGAATTATACACCCCCCTTTTCGCGGTAAGCCGGGTGGCGGGCTGGTGCGCCCACCGGCTGGAAGAACTCATCTCCGGCAACCGGATCATCAGGCCCGCCTACAAGTGCGTTCAGCCCCGGCTGGCGTATGTTCCCATGGGGAAACGGTGAGGTGGGGGAACAGAAGATACCGGCGGGGCTATCCGTCAAACTGTCCCGTAAATTGACGCCCGTTGTTTTTATTTGCTATAATGCTTCCCATGAGCAATCTTGAAAAAGACATGACCAGGGAAGATGCTTGGGTACTGTTAAAAACCTATAATAAAGACCCCTTTCATCTCCAGCATGCCCTCACGGTGGAGGGGGTGATGCGATGGTATGCCCGGGATTTGGGCTATGGGGCGGAAGAGGATTTTTGGGGTATCGCGGGCCTCCTCCACGACATTG
>JAISOO010000034.1 GCA_031275595.1 Spirochaetaceae bacterium
CCTTAGGAGCATGAGGCGGATGAAAATTTCCCTGCTTCCCCTGGATTCAAGACCCTGTAATACCCTGTTCCCCCAAAAACTGGCGGCCATTGCCGGCTTATCCCTCAACATGCCGGATCCGGGCTTTCTCGACTATTTTACCCGTCCCGCCTATGGGCCCTATATAAGCCAATGGCTCATCGAAGAAGCGGCTAAAACGGACTATTTTATTATTTCCCTGGATATGCTCGTGTATGGCGGGCTTATTGCGTCCCGGCAGGGAGGGACCGCAGCGGCGGATTCGATAGAAAAACTTGAGATAGTCCGGGAACTAAAACGGATAAACCCCGGATTAAAAATTTTCGCCTTTAATGTCATCATGCGTACCTCCATTACCACCCTGGATGAAAAAAGCAAATCATATTGGCTCCTTATCAACGAATATTGCCGTCTTAAGGGCTTAAACGATCCGGGGCTTTCCGAAATTGAGGATCAAATTCCCCCGGATATACTAAACTCCTTCCTGGCCCTTCGGGACCGGAACCACCAGGTTAATTTAAAGGCCGTAGAGCTTCTTAACGAGAATATCCTCGATTGCCTTCTTCTGCTTCAGGAAGACACCTCTTCGGGGGGCCTCCAACAGTTGGAGCAAAAAAAACTGACCGAACGAGCCGCCTCCTCCGCGGCGGAGAGGCTTTTTCTCCACAACGGCGCGGACGAGGCGGGGATGCTGCTCTTGGGACGGGTCTTGAATACCCGCAGCAAAGCGTCAATCCATTGGGCTTTTTTATATCCCCCCGGACAGGATATGATCGCCTCCTATGAAGACCGGCCCTTTAAAGAAAACATCGAAAGCCAGATTAGGGCCTGCGGGCTTTTTCCCGCCCCAAAGGCAGAGGCCGGGATGCACATGCTGGTACTGCCCCCCAAATCGGGCGGCCAATATGACCCCTTTACACAAAATGAAAAACCCGGTGATTACGATGATGCTGAATTGGATGCCATGGTACAAATAATTCAAGAATATACCAATGCCGGCGGCATTGTTGGTTTGCTGGATGTGGCCTACGCAAACGGCGGCCATGACCGGTTTATGCAGAACCTGAAACATCGCGGGGTTTTCAAAAAAATTGCCGCCTACGCCGCATGGAATACCGCCGCCAATTCCCTGGGTACCGTTCTAGGACAGTTGACCTGTTACTACCACAGCGTAAAGAAGGGGGATACAATCCGGGCCAATGAACGATTCACCCTGGAGCGTTATCTGGACGACTGCGTATATCAAACCCTGGTACGTCCAAAGATAGACCGGGATTTGGCCAAAAGGGGGATAAACAAATTCAATCTGGGGGCGGAAAAAGGCGGCGTTGAAAAACAAATTTACGGGGAACTAAAATCCCGCGCCGGGGAGCCGGAATTCACCTTTCGTCTTCCCTGGCCCAGAACCTTTGAGGCCATAATTGAAATATCCAACCGCGGAGCGTTTAAATGAAAGCATACGATAGGAAATCATAGGATGGCCCAAGAAACAAAATTAATTCCGGAATATTGCAGCCGGGATGTGGTCGATTGCTTTTTGGAAAAAGACCCGGAAACGTACCGTAAATACAGGGACCTCTATGAACAGGCCAGAAACTACGGCCGGTCTATTGCATTCCGGGTTATGGACAAGGACCGGGAACTTCCGGGAACCCCGCCGGAATTTTCGGAAGTTCCCGGGAAAGCTTCGGAGGACCTGTTTGCATTTGCCAAGACCCTGGGGATCAAAAAAATTTATTTTTGGGGAACCGATGGAACGGGGAACGGGGTTTACGCGAATCTGGCGGAATATGATGAAACAAAGAGCAGCATCGGCATCAACTTAGGATTGATACATTCTCTACAACCCCTCCTATACACGTATTATGGCGTAAGCACGGAGCTTTTTAAAAAAATAGTTCTTGCCCATGAGTTGTTTCACCATCTGGAACAGCGGTATTATACCGAAACAGATGTCTTTTTGAGAGACAGGCTTTCGCGGGAAGGGTTGAAAAAAGGCAAAGCCCCGATTAAACCCGTAAAGCGGCTTCGGGAATTCGCCGCCGCCGCCTTTGCCGAAACGCTTTTAGATCTTCCCTTTCCCGCACAGGTTATTGATATCCTCCGGCTCTGCAAGGAAAGGGGAGAGGCAGCCATACTGCGGCGCGTCCGCCGTATTGCAAAGATGCTCACTCCCCCCTAACCCTTATCTGCCAAACCCTTCCCGCGGAGAGCCCCCAGCGGCGGTTGACGTAGGCGGAAAAGGCCGCAGCCTCAGCGCTGAAGATCCCGGCCAGTTCCGGCCAGGAACCGGAGGCTTCGTCCTTGGGGGGAAGCACCCCGCGGCGCCAGGAACTGGCGTCGATCCTTGCGGCCAGGGTCTGACCAAAATACAGGCCCGCCAGGGATACGGACTGTTGAAGGCAATGGGCCATAAATTCGTTTACCATTAAATAAGAATCCGCCACATCATAGCGCTGGTAATCGAAGTAGGAAAGGATGAAGCGCCTGGCCGGGCCGGGCAGTTGTTCCCAGCGCCGCAGGCTGAAATCCCGGAATTCCCCGTCAATAAAAAAGAGGCCGTGAAACCCTTCATGGACCATAAACAGGGAGCGCAGGGAATCCGGGGATTCCCTGGATATGGAAATCACCGCCCCCGTACCGCCTGAGTAGCCCTCCCCATTCCCGCGTATAATATCCGCGCCCAGGAGGATGGCCCGGAGTTCCCATTCTTCCGGCAGCAGGGGAAAAGCGCTGCGCCGGGCGGCCTCAAAGAACCGGGCCAGATCCTCCGCCCGGTAGTCATGGGCGTTCCACCCATGGAGCCCCGCAAGCTCCTGGTCCGTGGCAAGGCGCCCGCGGAATCCGGCCTTTTCGGTAAAGAAGGCCAGGCGCTTAAAGAACCTTTCCTGAACCGCATAATCGGCGGTATCAAAGATGAGGATCGAGGGATAGGCGTCCCATTGGAAAACCTCATAGCGCGGGTCCCGCCAGGCTTCCCGGGAATAGCCCAGGATAAGGCCGGGGTCCGCCGGAACGGCTTCGGCGGGAAAATCCCGGACCGCCGCGGGACCGAGCCTGAGGGAGCTAAGCCCGGCGCCGCCGGCCATGACCGGATAGGGCTCCGGGGGAAGGGCCCCGGGGGGAACGGAAAAAGGCGGCCGCTTAAACCCGCGGGCATCTTCCGGGCCGCCTTGCCCGGCGGCGTATTCATAGCGGATCCGGCCCGCGGCCGCTCCCTCCCCCACCCCTTCGGCGGAAAGGCTCAGGGGGCCGGAGAGCCGGTATTGGGCCGGGGGATCGATAAACACCGGCGCGGCGGGATCCTGGTTCTCCCTAAAAACAAAGGGGGTGGCCAGGAACATTCCCCGGCCCCCCTCCGGCGAAGGAGCTTCCCTGGCAAAACCATACCACCGGGGAACAAGCCCCAGGGACCGGAGCTGAAAAACCGCCTCCCCCGCGGGGATTCCCGCGGAGGGGGCCCCTTTCTTTTCCAGGGTAAAGCTGATATCCCCCAGGAGGGGGCCTGAAACCGGCACCACATAACGGATACTTCCGGGCAGTTCCCCCCGGATGCCGAGAAAGGAATCGTCAAGGGGGAGCGCCCAGGAAGCCTCCCCGGCCACCCGCATAAGCACCTGATACCCCGAGGCCAATTCCTCCGTCCTTTCCCTAAGCAGCCCCTCCCCCTCCGAGATAGTATAGGTCAGTTCCAGGGAATAATCCCGGGGAACCGGCAGGGCCTCCTCAAAGGTATAACTTAGTTCTTTGGGATCCGCAAAGGACAGGGTTCCCGCCGCCCCGGCTTTTGAGAGGGCATATAAAACCCGGCCCGGCCCGGCGCCATATACGGGAAAGGCCGCGGTTTTTTTATAGGAGCAGGAAAGCAAAAGAAGGGATAAAAGCAAAACGATCCGGAGACTTTTAATCCTAATCCGGGGGCTCTTCATCAGTAATACAACCCTATTAAAGGCTCAGGATGCCTTTGGCCATAAGCTGGGCAAGAGAATACTTCCGTTCAATGGTTATGCCGTTTTCATTGTTCAGAAAGGTCTCCAACTGGGCGGGGAAGGATTCGGGCTGGACCGGAAGTTCCAGCACCTGTTTATAATAGGCCCGGTGGGAAGGTTCAAACCGGTGATTGACGCAGAACAGGGTAAGGCAGGCGGTCTTGATAAACCCCGATGCGGAGATGAGATAATAAAAATCATCCCCCTGTATCAGGGCGGCTCCAAGATCGCCGAGGAAATGTTCCATCTTGGACTGATGGGCGTCCCGGATCTGGACCCAGAAGGGATCATCCAGATTGAGAAGCCGGTCCCGGATCTTCTGTATCCAATCCGTGCGGCGGTACAGGATCTCCCCGTTAACCAGCCGGTAATATCCGTAGGTCCCCGAATCTTTGATAAGCCAGAGCCGCTCCTGCCTGGTATCCGCCAGGGAGACCAATTCCTCAACCTTCCCCAGGGCCTTATACTCCAGCCGGACCGGCAGGTCCCCAATAAGAAAACGATCCTTATCGCCGGCGGTGGAAGTCTCAAAGGCCGCCACATCGGCCCCATAGAGGCTGTGCCGTTCCTCCGCGCCGGGAATAGGTCCTGAATAGAACACATCCAAAATAAGGGCAAAATAGGGGTCCAGCGTATCCGGCCGGGCGGCCTCGTTCAAAGAAACACATTCCACCCCGGGCCAGCCGGAAAGCATGGAAGTAAACCGATCTACCAAAATTTTTGTTTTATATTTCATCTCTTTCCCTTTTTATAGTAAAGTATATCATGGGAAAATGATAGTGAAAACTCTTGAACCCCCGCATAAGCCCCTCCGTTTCCTGGTCCTCATACCCCAGGGAAACGCCGCCCCCCTCAAGGACCGGAAGCGGAGCCTCTTCGCCGCGGGGTGCCCCGGCGCGTGGTCCTTTCCCGGCCTTGTTCCGGTGGCCCTCTCTGCCCGGCCCTTTACCAGGGCGGAGCTTAAATCCCTGGCCCTCTCCTTGCGGTATACTAGTATGGCAGACGGCCGGGGCGGGAAGATCCGCCTCGGGGAGCCGCGGATCCTGGACTGCCCCGGCCTCCCCGGCATATTCGGCCCCGCCCTGGATCTGCCGGCCCCGGCCCTTCCCCCGGAGGGGCTGCTCTTCCCCTTCCCCGTCCTGGTCCTGGCCGCAGCCCTGGCGGACCCCGAAGACAGGGAGCTTCTGCGAAGGGCCGGGGACATCCTCTCCCGGGGGGAGCCCTTTTCTTTCAGCGCCGCGGCGGTGGCCAACATGGTCCTGGAACCCCTTTCCGCGGCCGGGGTCCGGGACGGCCCCCATAAACCGGGAAGGGCCGGGGACTATTCCTTTATATGGAAAATCGGCGCTCCCCAATGGCTGCCCTCCCCCAGGGACCGGCGTTTCAAAACCATGGAAGCCCTGCCGGGGGAAGCACCCGCGGGGCTCAGGGGGGAACGGTGAATATGAAGGACTGTATGAAAGTTTCGGGGGATTCTATCTTTCTGGCCCTGAAGGTCCTGCCGGGGGCTTCAAGATCGCAGATCATCGAAGCACGGGAAGGCCGCCTGCGGGTGCGGATTGCGGCGGCCCCCGAAGACGGTAAGGCCAATGCGGAGCTCCGCTCCTTTTTCGCGAAACTCCTGGGTTGTCCCAAAAAAGATATTATCCTGCAATCCGGGGAAAAATCCCGGCTTAAAACCATAAGCGTTCCCGGAGCTTATGGAGAAAAACTCTTGGGGATCGGGGGAGGAGAGAAAGAGTGAAGTGTGGAGAGTGAGGAGTGAAGAGTTAAGATGTCAAGAGTTAAGATTGACAGAATGAAAACTCTGTGTTAGAGAGAAGGCATGATGACACGTTTTCCATTGTTGAAATTTTTTTTGACCGAAGATGCCGAAGGGGATCAAAAGGCGGAGGACCGCCGATTCCATGAAATCAGCGCCGATGAATGGGAAGCGTTCAGGACAGAATACAAGATCCCCTCAAGTCATGGTATCGTCTGTATTGTCGAATTTGATGAAGATGCGGACGAATTGACGAAGGGCTTTGTGGAGAAACTCGGTAACGGGATTTTCTGCCTTTCAAACAATCTTGGGAGCCGAGCTTGTTTTTTTCTCTCCGGCGTCATTAGACACGAAAAAGCGGAAAGATTGGTTGCTTCGATACAAAAATCAATGCCGGAAACCAGATGTGATTTTGGTATTGGTGAAAACGTGCCGGGCTTTCTTATCGGATTTTCTTTCATCGAAGCTTTGCGGGATTTAAGGTTGAAAAAAGGGCGCTCAGAACGCCGTCTAAAGGACAGGCTTCGCGTCAAAGAACTCCGCAGACGGATCGGTATTGCCGAACCTGATGAAATGCGCCGGCTCTTCAGGCTGCTCTGGAATGATGTTTTTACTGATTCCAGTTTTACCCTGGCAAAAGCCCGGCTCTTCACTTTTTTTACC